>JAIPDI010000026.1 GCA_021737785.1 Deltaproteobacteria bacterium | reverse complement strand
ATGGGACGGTATGTCCTTGCTGCCTTTCCGTAAACATTATTCGGAGCCCGGGGGCGGCCGCCGACCGATACGACCGCATTTTATTGCAGCTCTTGGGCAGAGACCCCCACGGGCGTCCTCTGGGACTTGGGTGAAACCTGTTTGGTTGCGGCCGTCAGACCGCCTTAGGGATAACAAAAGGGATGTCCTTTGCCATCGAAAACAGACCGAAACATTAAGATCTTTCTCAGCGCGGGCGAGGTTTCCGGCGATTTGATAGGGGCCAGTCTGACAAGTGCCCTTCAAGATGTCTGTCCGGGTGTTTCCATCTGGGGCATCGGCGGAACGCGAATGGAGAAAGCGGGCGTAAGCATCCTTTACAAAACCAATCATATGGGTGCCGTGGGCATCAGTGAGCCGATGGTTACCATCCCTCATGTTTTCAGAAGCTTCAACCGCATCCGCTCATATGTGGCGGAATCAAGGCCGGACGTGGCGGTGCTCATCGGTTACGATTTCTTCAATCTGGTGTTGAGCCGCTGGCTCAGGACAAAGAAAGTCCTGACGGTATCCTATTTTCCACCCCAGATATGGATCTGGAAAGGGATCGCCGCCATTATCGCCAGGAGTTACGACTGGATACTGACGTCGTTTGAAAAGGAGGAATTGACCTACCATGAAGCAGGCGGCCAAACCGCTTTTGTTGGACATTATCTCAGGGATCGGATAGAAACCATTTACCCGACGCAGCGGGATGAGGCTAGAAAATCGCTGGGCCTTGGCAATGGAAGATGCGTTGTGGGGCTCCTTCCGGGGAGTCGCCGGCATGAATTGGAAAGGATGACCCCGGTCCTCCTGGATGTGGCCCGTCACATCCTGTCCAGGGATTCCGATGCGGAATTTGTTATCCCCATAGCCGATACCTGCTTCGAGATGGGGCTCAAATACCAGATTCGGAAGGCAGGACTGAACCGATGTATCCATCTGAGCAATGACAGCCGAACCGCCATGCCCGCCTGCGACATGGTTATTCTCTGTTCGGGAACCGCTACGTTGGAGGCCGCCCTGATGGGGTTGCCCATGATCATTCTCTATCAGGTCTCCCTTTCAACCTGGATCACCGTGGATCTACTGGAAATGACGGGCCTGATCGAATCCAAGACCGTGGGGCTTCCGAATCTCCTGGCCGGCAAAAAAATCGTTCCGGAGTTTATTCAATCAGAGGTCGTCCCAGCGGAGGTTGCGAACGAGGCCTGGGACATTCTTCAGGATTCGGCAAGGCAGGATCGGATGAAACAAGCGCTGGCTTCGGTGTGTTCAGCGCTTGGGGAAAAGGGCGGCATTGAAAGAGCGGCTCGCCTGATTCTGGAAAGGGCCATCCAAAGGCGCAGGCGGCGAGGACAATGAAGCGCTTCTCTCTGGCAGACATCGCAGGATACCTGGAAGGCCGGCTCTTTGGCGACCCGGCGCTGTGGGTGAACAGGATTATGCCGATGGAGGAAGCGGCCCCGGGAGACATTGCCGTTGTATTTGATGCCAAGGCGGCGGCCCGAATCCGGGAAAGCCGGGCATCGGCCTTTGTCCTGCCCATGGAAACCGACAGCACGACCGAAAACATGATCCGGGTGGCCCGACCCAAACAGGCGTTTGTCCGGCTCCTTCATCTTTTTTACCCGGAACCGGACAGGAAGTTCCTTATCCATGATCGCGCAGTCGTTTCTTCAAGGGCCGATTTGGGCTCTGGGATTTCCGTTGGGCCAGGAGCGATAATAGAGGATGACGTCATCATTGATGACGGCTGCCGGATCCATGCCAACGTCTGCGTCGGCCAGGGGAGCCGCATCGGCGAGGGGACCGAGATCTTTCCGAACGTGACCGTTTATCCGGGAACGATCATCGGGAAAAGGGTCCGCATACACGGGGGTACGGTCATCGGCTCCGACGGTTTTGGCTATCTCCCCCTTGACTCGGGGGAACTGGAAAAAATCCCTCAGATGGGCCGTGTGGAGATCGGAGATGATGTGGAGATCGGCGCCAATTGCACCATTGACCGGGCAACCCTGGGGGCCACCCGCATCCTTGCAGGCGTCAAGATAGACAACCAGGTCCAGATCGGTCATAATTCCGAGATCGGTCAGCACTGCATTATCGTTGGCCAGACCGGAATATCGGGAAGCGTTCGCATGGGCGCCCATTGTGTGCTGGCGGGACAGGTGGGCGTCAGCGACCACGTGGAACTCAAACCGGGAACCATGGTCGGGGCGCAATCCGGGGTGGTTCGCGATATCGGTCCCGGGCGTTGGGCCGGATATCCTGCAATCCCTGTCATCAAGGCGCTGAGGGCATACCATCTTCTTCCTGAGCTTCCGGACATCCACCGCCGGGTGCGCGAGCTGGAAAAACGTTTGCGTGAAATGGAAGGTGAGCAATAGGATCAGACGGTTTGCCTGCTGTCGTTTTAATGCTTTGCCGCATCTGATAACGGGAGGAGAGGCCCTGAAAGGCCCCCTGTGACCACTTACGTTTTGCCTGGACCGGCCAGCCCAATATGACGGGAGTCAAGAATCTTGACCCCTCGAAGCGATTTCGCTTTTCCAAAGGGGTGTCAAGATTGAACGCGCAAACATGAGAGAACATCCCTTTCAGGAAAAGGTGGCCCTGATCACAGGAAGCTCGCGGGGCATCGGAAGTGTCATTGCAAGAACGTTCTCCGCGCTTGGTGCCGACGTCGTTATCACGCATAGAAAAGAAGGTGGTTCTTCGGAGGCCAAAGGAAAAAGGCTCTGTAATGAAATCCGCGGGGGGGGCGGCCGGGCCCTATTGCTCAACCTTGATATCTCCCAGAAGAAGTCGGTACATAAGGCTATAATTGACACGGAAACGCATTTTGGGCATCTTGATTTTTTGATCCTCAATGCCGCCAGGGCGCCCTTTAAGCCGTTTGAAAGACTGTTTGAGCGGGAACTGCGAGACCTGGTATACACCAATTATCTGGGACATATCTTCTGTATCCAGGAATCCATTTCCCTGCTCGAGAAAACCAAAGGAAAAATTGTCTTTATTTCCAGTCTGGGCAGTCGGTTCCATAATCCTTCGTATCCTCTTGGAAGCATGAAAGCGGCCATGGAGTCCGTGGTTCGCGATTGTTCGGAAAGTTTGCGGGAAAAGGGTATTTCCGTAAACGGGGTTTGCGGGGGGATTGCCAGGACCGATTCTTTCAAAACCCTGAGGATGTACTGGGATGGGATCGATCGTCTCCCTGAAGGGTTGTTTGTAACCGCTGAAGAGATCGCGGATGTGGTAATATTTCTGTGTGGGCACGAAAGCAGGGGGATCGTGGGCCAGACCCTGGTGGTGGATAAAGGGTTGAGCAACGGCCTCTTGAGGCACATTGGGCCATAAGTTTTCAGTTGGAGGTGTTTTGTGAATCAGGAAATCATTGGACGGGACAGGGTATATGAGGAAGTGAAAAGCGCCATTTCAAGCGCCCTCGGCGTAGATCAGGCGTCTATTCTGGCGGCAAGCGTATTAACCCGTGATCTTGGCGCGGAATCCCTGGACTTCCTCGACATCAGCTATCACCTGGAACAGACATTCGGGTTTAAAATGGCCCGCCATTTTGTTCTGGAGCATGCTGAGGAGATGTTCGGAGAAGGGAAGGCCATCGATGAGAACGGGTGCTTGACCGCCGAGGCGGTCAAGTTGTTGAGGCTGAGGTTCGACGGCGACCCGGATTTTCTGATGCCCGGCATGGACATGGATGAGGTGGTCCACCTGGTCACAGTGGATTCGCTGGTCAACAATGTTTTGGATATCCTTGACAGCCTGCCCGAAACCTGTCCCGCCTGTGGCCACGGGATGTGGAAAACCGAGGACGGGACCCATATCCTCTGCGGGTCCTGCGGCGCGGCCGCGTCCTATAAGAGCGGCGACGACCTGGTCATTGACTGGTTAAAGGGGGTTCAGGAAAAGGAGCGGCTCTTCTGATATCGTTTGAACATGGGAAAACGCCCTTCAAAAGGAGGGTTGCGATCACCGGCCACGGAATGATCACCCCCCTGGGCCGAAATGCCGCTGACACCTTTGAAGGCTGTTGCCGGGGAAACTCCGGAATTGACCATATCACGGCCTTTGATGCAACAGGCCTCCCCTGCCGGATTGCGGGGCAGGTCAATGATGACTGGATCCGGGAAGATGGCTTCGGTAACCACAGAAGGCTGCTGAAGTATGCCTCAAGGGGCATCCGGCTGATGAGCGTTGCCGCAGGAGAAGCCGCCCTTCACGCCGGGCTTCACAAGGTGTCTCAGCGTGAACGAATCGGCGTCTTCATCGGGTCTTACGGCGAAGATCCTTCCCTTGAAGAGGTTGTATGGCTCCACCGATTTTACGACGGAAAGGGTCGTTGGGATCTGAAAGGCCTGGCAAGGGAAGGGGGCTATAACCTTCTCCGTTTCTATCGCAGAAAACCGGACATGACCCCGGCAATCGTTGCCCGGCTTTTTGACTGCAGGGGTCCGAATCTCTCCAGCACGTCTGCATGCGCGGCCGGCGCGCAGGCCGTCGGCGAGGCGTTCCGAATGATCCAGGAAGGTGATTGCGATATCATGATGGCCGGGGGTTGCGAGTCAACGCTCAATCTTATCGGGCTCCTGGGGTTTATCCTATTGGGCGCCGTGGCCACCCGGTATGAAACGCCGCAGACCGCATCGCGTCCCTTTGACCGTAAACGGAACGGGTTCGTCCTGTCTGAAGGGGCGGCGGCCCTGATCCTCGAGGATTTTGATCATGCCCGCCGGCGAGGCGCCCCCATTCTGGGAGAAATCCTTGGATACGGGAGTTCGTCGGATGCCTATCGAATTACGGATTCCGATCCCCGGGGCCAAGGCGCCATACTGGCCATGCGAAAGGCCGTTGCCGATGCAGGGCTGACCCCCGAGGATATTCAGTATGTCAATGCCCACGGGACATCCACCGTCAAAAACGATATCAGCGAAAGCAAAGCCATCAAGATGGTGTTTGGCCCGAGGGCAAAGGAGATGCCTGTCAGTTCCAACAAATCCATGCTGGGGCATTGCATTGCCTCGGCCGGACCCATTGAATTGATCCTGACGCTCATGGGAATGCACCGTTCCCTGATACTCCCCACGATCAACCAGACCCATCCCGACCCCAAGTGCGATCTATGGGTTGTGCCCAACCAGGCCGTCCACAGGGAGCATTCCGTGGCTATCTCAAATTCCTTCGGCTTCGGGGGGCAGAACGGGTGCCTCTGTATCCAAAAGATGTCCTGATCGTCTTTTCCCTGGCCCGGCTGATCGGGCCAGGAGGAGGAACTCGAAAGGAAGCTTTTTGTGGAAAAGGTCGTTGTCACAGGCGTAGGGATGGTAACGTCCCTGGGGGCTACCGCCGCTGAAACCTACAGCGCCCTGTCAGCGGGGAACACGGGCATCCGGTCTGTTTCGGGCCTTGATCCGCAAACCTTTGGGTATCGAATGGCCGCACAGATTCGCCATATGGACCCCTCGGATGTGGTCATTCACCCCAGGGATGCACGGGTGATGCGACTTCAGGGCCTCATGCTCATGAAGGCCGCAAGGGAAGCCCTTGTGAACGGCGATCTGGACCCATGTGCCGTTGGCGACAGTTCTGTGGGCCTCTTTGTAGGGATGGGACATCTGGATTATGAATTCGAGGAGCTTCTTCCGGCGATTCGTGTCTGTCTGGACCGTGACGGATGGTTCAATCATGATGCGTTTTTCAGCTCCGGATACCGGGAGATCCACCCGCTCTGGCCACTCTCCATCCTAAACAACATGACGTTGTGTCAATTGGGGATAACCTTCGGTATCAAAGGCGAAAATGCCGTATTTGCACCTTATGGGGATGCCGGCGCCCGGGCCGTTGCGGAAGGCATGCACGCCATCAGGGAAGGAAAAGCGGCCGCTGCCCTGGCAGGGGGCGTGAGTGAAAAAATATCGCCATTGAGTCTTACCCGCAACTCCTCGTCGGATTTGCTGTCAACAGATCCACCGCTGATGCAAAAGGCGTGTATCTCTTCATGCGACGAAGGAACGGGGCCTGTCTTGGGAGAAGGGTGCGGGGTGATGGTTCTGGAATCCCGTGTCGGCGCCGAAAAGAGGGGCGTGCCGTTTCTGGCCGAGGTGTCGGGCTTCGGGTCGGCGGTTGAACGGCAAGGAGAAAGGCCCTGGCCTACCTCCGGGGCCGTTCAAAGGGCCATGGAAAAGGCAGTGACCGATGCAGGGATTAACCCGACCTCGGTCGATCTGATTATAGCCCATGGAGACGGCACTCCAGGAGACAGAAATGAGAACGATGCGATTCGCAGGCTTTTCTCAGATGCAGGCAGACGCATCGTTGCATACGCCTCAAAAGGCGCGCTGGGAGATCTGGTCGCGGCATCGCCAGTGGTAGATGCGATACTGGGTGTCCATGTGATCCAAAAGGGTACAATCCCACCAACGCTGCCCGTGGGTCGCTCGGAATATCCCCCTCCCCTAAACCTGATTTGTGAAAAGGCCCAGGTGAAATCACCCGAGCATGTCCTGATCAATACCCGGGGGCATCAAGGACAAAGTGCGTCACTGGTCATCAGCGCCTGCCGATAAGGCGAATTCTGTTTCATCCTGTCTCCGAAGGGTTGAGGCAGTTGGATATGCGGCCATCGTGACAGCGTTGCGATGATCGATTTCAAACCCGAGGAATGATTGGCATGCGTTTCTTATTCTGCGACCGGATCGTCAAAATCACCAAGGGCGAGTTCATGGAGGGGATCAAGGTCTTTTCCCTTTCCGAGGAATTCCTGAACGGACATTTTGAAAAGAGACCCCTTGTGCCGGGAACCATCTTGATTGAGACCATGGCCCAGTCCCTGGGATGGCTCATCAACTATTCGCATGACTTTCAGTTCATGCCAATTATCACCCTTCTGGAGGATGTTGAGGCGTCGCAGACCATGGCGCCTGGTTTTGAGGCACGCGTACAGTCCCGCATGCTGTCAACCACCAGCACCGATTCCCTGGGACAGGCGGAGATCCATGTGGATGGAGAAATTATTGCGCGGGCGGACCGGATGATCTATCGTCATTTTCCCGTTTCCGACCCCCTGCCGCTTATAAACCAGTTCAACCTGATCGCCGGGTCCGGAATCGCCCCGGTGGTGGCATGACGTTTTCATGGATGAGAGAGTCGTTGTGACAGGCCTCGGGCTGGCAACCGCCCTTGGGATTGATGTAGAGGAAAACTGGCGGAGACTGCTGAACGGGGTTTCAGGAATCAGGCCCTTGACCCTCCCTCAGAGTCGGTCATCTCCTATTCAGGCCGCGGGCCGGATAGATCCGGAAGACCTGAAAAGGATGGAGATGGCGTTTGCCGTAAAGACCCGTGTGGGCACTGCAAGGAAGTCCCTCTTTGCCCGTTGGGCCGTCAGGTCGGCGCTCAAGGATGCGGATTTGCTCAGCGTCGCGGGAAATCGAAACCGATGGGGCCTGTTCTCCGCTGAGGGGATACCCACCATATCGCTGCCGGAAATTGCCAGGCATGTGAACAGCCAGGGCCGTCTGGACCCGGTCCGCGTTAAAGGGGAACATAATGTTGGGGGCCTTGGCGCTCCGGGCCATATGGAGCAGATTGGGATCACGGCTTCTGTTTCAGAGGAGTTTGGCATTCGGGGTCCCAACGTTGTGATCATGTCCGCCTGTGCCTCGGCTACCCAGGCCATCGGGCTGGCCTTTAGGGCCGTAAGACGAGGAGATGCGGATGTAATGGTCGCGGGAGGAACGGATTCCATGGTCGATCCGGTCGGGCTGATGTATTTTGTGCTCCTCTCCGCGGCTTCTGTTGCTTATGGGAGCGTCAAGACCGCGTGTCGTCCCTTTGATCGAAAACGGAATGGCCTGGTGGTGGGGGAGGGCGCGGGGTACCTCGTGCTCGAAGCCCTTTCCCATGCCCAGGAGAGGGGCGCCCGGATCTACGCGGAGATGGTCGGATATGGGTCAACCCTGGATGCGTTCAGGCTTACTGCGCCGGATCCCCGCGGCATGGGCGCTGCCCGTGCCATGTTGTGCGCGCTGAGGGACGCCGGCCTGGAGACGGGTGATGTTGATTATATCAATGCGCACGGCACGGGAACACGGGAAAATGACATATGCGAAACCCTGGCCATTAAGGCGGCTTTCAGGGACAAGGCAGCAGGCTTGAGCATCAGTTCAAGCAAATCCATGATCGGGCATCTGATGGCGGCCGCGGGGGGGCCTGAATGCATATATACCGTGTTGACGGTCCATCACAATGAGATCCACCCGACCCGCAAACTTCGCCATCCGGATCCGAAATGCGACCTGGACTATGTTCCCAACATCAGACGCAAAAAGGTTGTTCGGGCCGCGCTCTCCAACTCCTTCGGCTTTGGTGGACAGAATGCAACCATTGCGGTAAAAAAATTCAACTGAATCATGGTCAGTACGGAAACCGTCATGAATCTGGATTTGAACGGAAGGATCGCCCTGGTAACTGGAGGAGCGCGAGGTATCGGCCGGGAATGCTGCCTGCGACTCGCACGGGCAGGGGCGACGATTATTATCAATTTCCACCGATCCGAAGATGAAGCCGACCGGCTGAAAACAGGCATCCGCGATAGTGGATGCCGAGCAGAGGCGTTTCGCGCAGATATCGCCAACTCAATGGAAATCCAGCTTCTTTTTGATTTCATCCAGGAGACTTTTGGCAGGTTGGATATCCTGGTGAACAATGCTGGTATTATTATGAGCAAGTTGTTGTTGACCACGAAGGCTGCGGAATGGGATATGGTGCAGGACGTGAACCTCAAAGGGGCCTTTCTGGCAACCCGGAGGGCGGTTGAATTGATGCTCCCTCAGCACCGGGGAAAGATCATTAACATAGCCTCCACCAGCGGCATCCGGGGCGGAAGGGGACAAACCAGTTATGCCGCGGCCAAAGGGGGATTGATCGCGTTTACCCGCGCATGTGCCGTGGAACTGGCCGGGAAAAACATTCAGGTCAACGCCGTATTGCCGGGCCTTATCATGACACAGATGAGTGATCGGGTGAGGAAACGGGCGGGCGAGGAAATCCTCAAGAAAATTCCGGCATCAAGATTTGGCGAGACCTCGGATGTGGCAGACCTGGTGGTCTTTCTGGCCTCTGACAGATCCGACTACATCACGGGACAGGCCATTGCCGTAGACGGGGGGATGAGTATTTCCTGATGCGACTCCACCAGGGCGTAGACATTGTAGATATTTCAAAAATCAAAAGGATCATGGAAAAGAATCCCTCTTTTGAACCCGACGTCTTCACCGACCGGGAGCGGGATTACTGCCGGTCTTTCAGGGAGCCCTACGCACGCTTTGCAGGTCGGTTTGCGGCCAAGGAGGCGTGCGCCAAGGCCCTGGGCAAAGGATTTCTGGCTGGCGGCATCGATTATGCGTTTCAAGAAATAGAGGTGGCCTTGAGCCCATCGGGAAAGCCCCATCTAACCTTGTACGGATGGATGGCAAAAATCTGCCGGAAGCGAAACGTGGATCAGCAAACGGTTTCAATTTCCCATGCCTCACAATACAGTGTGGCAACCGTCATCCTGCTGGGTTCGTGAGGTGTACAAGGAAGGGTATGCGATATCTGCTTATTGACCAGATTACCGAAGTGCAACACCATACGCTGATCCGGGGCATCAAAAATATTGCCATGAGCGAGGACTTCCTGTCGTTTCACTTCCCCGACAACCCGGTTATGCCGGGCGCATTGCTTATTGAGGCCCTGGTCCAGTTGGCAGGCTGGCTCGAGGCCCAATCCAGCGGGTTCAACAGCTGGGTTCTCCTCAGTAGTGTCGGGAGGTGCCGTTACTACGGCTTTGCCCGGCCCGGTGATCAGGTAAGCCTGGAAGTGACATCTTTGCCTTCAACGGATTCGAACGTCAGGGGTTATAAAGGGATAGGGTCCGGCAACGGGAAAAAACTGATTCACGCGGAGTTTAAAGGTATTCTTTATCCCTTGTCCACGCTTCATGATCCTGTCAGCGCCCGGCACTTTTTTCAGATCCTGACCCGAGACCGCGGGGTTGATCCAAATGGATAACCCGCACATTGTCATAACGGGAATGGGCCTGGTGACGTCTTTGGGCAGAAATGTATTCGAAAACTGGCACAACCTTGAACAGAAACAGACCGGGATCGGTCGTTACCCCAGAGCAGCTCAGTCCGACTCATGTAACTGTGTTGGAAGGGCAAAGGAGTACGGAGTGCCTGAGGGGATCACCCGAGAAATTCAGAATCAGGCAAAGTTCTTGAATCGCGGGTCTCTTCTGGGGTTCCTGGCGGCCCATGAGGCCATGAAGTCTTCCCGGGCCGATGTATCCCAGGTTCGGCCCGAGCGCAGGGCGCTGGTTATCGGCTCAGGAGATTACACCAAGACAGGGTACGAGTTTCTGTTCCCAGCGGTTATGCAAGGGACGAACGGGGAGTTCCGGGAGGTGGACAGCAGAAGGTTGAATGAGGCCTCCCTTCACCAGGTGAACCCTTTTTACCTGCTGGAGTCGCTGCACAACAACCTCTTCAGCTTTCTGTCCGCGCAGTTTGAACTGAAAGGCCCGAATGCCTGTCTGGCCAGTCTGTCTCCTTGCGGCCTCCATGCCGTGGAGTCCGCCCGTCGCATGATCCGCCAGGACCAGGCCGATATGGCACTGGCAGTGGGATGCGGCAACTGGATCACCGAAATCCCGATCTATGAACTGGAGGGCATAGGCCTCCTTTCCCACTGTCGGGAAGGGGCCGAATCCTTCCGTCCCCTGGACAGGCGAAGGAACGGATTTATCCCGGGCGAGGGTGGTGCGGCGCTGCTGCTTGAATCCGAAGGGTCTGCCAGAAAGCGTGGGGCCTTCATCCATGCCCGGATCAGGGGGGTGGGCAACTGCATCGAATTTGACAGGGCCCACAGCCTTGGTGTTTCCAAGAGGGTCAGCCTTCGCTGCATGGCCGCGACATTGGAAAACGCCAATGTCGATGCCTCCGATCTGGGATTCATCTCCCCTCACGGAAATGCCACACGAATGGGGGATCGCTCCGAACTCGAATCCATACAAACGCTTCTGGGAAGCCACGTATCCCGGGTCCCCGTCACTGCCATGAAACCGTATACCGGGCACATGGGAGCGGCCAGCGATATCGCAGAGATGGTCCTGGGGATTCAAGGCATACGGCAAGGGATGGCGCCGGCGACGCTGAACTTCAGGATGACCGAAGAAGGCTTTTCACATCTGCGGATTTCAGACACCCATCTTCCATGCGACAGGAATCGCTTCTTGTCGGTCTCCTGCGGCATGGGGGGGCAGGCCGCATCTGCTCTGGTGGAGGTGTAATCCGATTCCATGTCCACCTTCAGGCTGAAATCAAAGCACGTGGAGACCCTCAAGGGTATTCTGCACCACAATCGTCGTCAATTCATTCTGGTCCTGCTGCTGATGGGGCTGTCTTCGGCGATCATGATGCTTGTGCCGCTCTGGGCAAAGATCCTTGTAAATGAAATCATCCTGAAAAATGATTTCTTCTTGTTGGTTAAGCATCTCATGTTGGGATTTTTCCTTTTTATGACCATCCTCTTCCTTGAATTCCAAAGAGAATCCAGAAAACTCTGCCTGGGCAATGCCATGGAGGCCGCGGTTCGAGCACGGCTGTTTCAACATATCATCAACATGCCTTTGAGCGTCATGCCGAAACATCGAGCAGGTGATCTCATCTCCAGGATTTCCAACGATGTCAGAGTGTTCGGAGATGGGATTCGAGAGGGGGTGTTCAGCCTGATTGCCAATGGCATGATGGTCCTGGGTCTGGGTATTCTGATGCTGTGGTATTCGTTCACGCTCAGCGTGGTGGCGATCCTTTTGGTTTCTCCCACGGCATGGGCCACCAACTATTTTGTCCGCAGGATCAGATCAACGTCACGTATTGCCCAGGGAAAGCTGGCATCGGTCAACAATATGGTGGAAGAATCGATTCGGGGATTGCGCGAGATAAAATGCTATGGCCGGGAAGAGTTCGTCAAGGAGAGGTTTCATCGGTTAAATGATGAGACGCTGAAGACCCATAACCAGCAGGACCGCCTTAGGGCCATCAATCCGGCCATTGTTTCGTGCCAGACCTTTATCACCATCGGCATCCTGATCCTTGTCTGTTCGTGGATGGTTTTTCATGAGTCCTTTCCCATTGCAGATCTGACGGCTTTCATTACCTGCCTTCTCCTGATATTTACACCCATATCGAGGACGTCCGCATCTTTTGGATTGATAAGCAAGGTTTTTGCAGTGATGGATCGTTTTGATGACATCCTCCATCTGCCCAAGGAATCCGTCCATGAAGAGAAACTTCCGTCGCTTCCCACGATAAAGGGCCTTATCCTGGTTAAGGATATTCTCTTTTACTACGGCCCGAAGGGGTTTCGCATGGAGGATATCAGCTTTGAGATTCGGCCTGGGGAAACCGTTGCGATCGTCGGCCCCAGCGGCGCCGGGAAGACTACCCTCGTCAACATGCTCCTGCGCTTTCTGGATCCCATATCCGGGACCATTCTGATAGATGGCCGCGATATTCACCGGCATCGGATTGACAGCCTGCGAAGGCAGATCGGACTCGTACCGCAGGAGCCTGTTTTGTTCGACGCCACATTAAGAGAAAACCTCTCCTTTGGAAAGATGAACGCCACCCAAGACGAGATCAGGGCTGCGGCCAGGGCCGCCTATGTGGATCAATTTGCCCTGAAACTTCCCAACGGATATGACACCCCCATCGGTCCGTACGGCGGGAGGCTGTCTGTGGGACAACGTCAGCGGATTGCCATTGCAAGGGCCTTCCTGCTGAATCCGAGGCTCCTGATTCTGGATGAACCCACCTCTGCCCTTGATCCGGAATCGGAGCATTTGATCAGGGATTCCCTGCGGACGCTCTGGCTGGGTCGAACCACCATCATCGTCGCACACCGTATGTCCACCATCCGGAACGTGGATCGGATTATCGTCCTTGACAACGGTCGCATCGTCCAGAACGATACCCGTCGAAATCTGCTCAAGGAGGATGGCCTTTTCCAGAGACTGTACGCCTACGCCGTGTCCTGAATCCGAAGTGTGTTCGTCAACCTCAACATTTTGAACTCAAGATCGATGCGAATAGCAAATGGCGAGAACCTTACCGCTCTTTAACGTGGTGGGACTATGGCAGCATGCCGTGGGGATAGTCTCAGCCACCTGATCGCTTCCACCATGTGCCTTCTTATATCCAGGTGCGGCGCAAGATCCGATGCAGCCTGGCTCATTTCGTCCACGATACGGGGATCCCGGAGCGTCAGCAACACGTCCGCCAATGCATCCGTATCCCTTGGATCGTCCAGAATGAATCCCTCTCCGCCAGACTCAAAAAGCTCGGCTGCGCCATTTCTCCGGGTGGTCACCACGGGGCAGCCCGAGGCCAGGGCCTCCAGGGTAACGAGCGAACAGGGATCATAAAAGGTGGGATGAACAAGGGCCGCACTTTTCCGGTACAGATGAACAAGCTCCTCCTGAGATATGGAACCCAGAAACGCAACCTGGGAAGCGATTCCATGCCTCGTGGCCAGCTTCTGAAAATAGGCTCTGGAACCCGAACCCACCACCCGCAATGGGATCTTAACTCCGGATTTTCGAATGCGGCCGATGGCCTTCAGAAGACAATGCAGACCCTTCAGAAAGAAATTGTGCGCGACAAAAAGAAGGGCGGGTTCCCTTTCCCCGTTGGATCCGTTTTTCATTGTTCCATGTCGCTTTGTTGCGCTGGGAAGAAATCGTGCCAGATTCACACCGTGAGGAAGAATAGTGATCTTTTCTAAAGGGGTATTGCAGCGACGCTGCAAGTCAAGGGCTGTAAAATGAGAGAAGGCCATGACGTATGGCGTTTCAGGGGTATCCAGCAGCCTTTCCTGAAGTCGCAGGAGCCTTTGCCGTTTAAGATTCAGGCGGTTCGCCGCGGGGTAAAAAAGCCTGCGGAGAGGAGAAGGCAACGACTCTCTTTCGGCCTCAAACGCAGCGGCATAGAGTCCACTGTGGAGTTGATAATGGGTTGCCCTCGAAAAGGGCCGAAGGGCCAGGACCGTCGGTCCCGCCATGCCGGCAATTTCTATCCCAACCTTTTTACAGTATTGCCGATCGCTTAGAACACCGGGCCAACCCGTGTGAGGAATGTTATGGATCTCTTCCGGGGGCTGTTGTCCACGGACCTGGGATGGGTAGACACGGATTTCTATGCCTGCCAGGGATGCAAATGAAACCAGGTCCGCAAGGTAGTGTTCGGCCCCGCCCCCTTCCATGTCCCATCGGTCACAGACAATTGCCAGCATCGCCATTCCATAAGTCAATCAATACATTATGCAATTTGGTCGCCCAACCGGACACGCTGTATCGTGCACGGACCATCTCCTTTCCCCGCGCGCCCATCTGTTTTGCCAGGGCCGGATCATCGTGCAGGGTCCTGACGGCGCGAATCCAGTCTTCCGGAGTGTCCGCCAGAAAGCCGCTTTTGCCATGTTCAATCATCTGAAGGTGGACGCCGAACGGATTGGCCACCACGGGCAAACCCGCGGCCATATACTGCAAGACCTTGAGTCCGCATTTCCCCTTTCCCCACTCGTCTTCCGGAAGCCAGCTGATGCCCACGTGGGAAGAAGCCAACTCGGGGATTTCAGTCTCAGTCGACCAGGGAACCGGTTGAACCGGCATATGCTCAAATGATGGAAAAGCATCACAAATAACTTTTAAACGTATTTGGGAGAACTCCCGACCGATCCGGTTGAGTATGTCTGCTCGGCCTGTCAGCAGAGGGAGGGTGCTTGAACTACCGATCCAGGTCAGGACCATGGCGTCACACGGTGAAGTCCGGCCTTCGGCGACCAGATCCCTTTCATAGGCCCTGGTCTCGATACAGGTCGGGATCATTACAACATGATGCGGCTCCGAAAAATACCGGGCGCACTGGGCAAGGAAGTCATTGCCTGCGATGACGGTGTCGGATGCGCCTACAATGCCCTTGAAACGCTTCTTTTCCAGGCCCGTGCCTTTTCGAGCGAATGAATCCCTCCTAAACACCGCGTCGTCAAAATCAAAGACCAGCCTTTTGGCATTTCTTCGGAGCAACTCCAGGTAAAGGCGACCGGGTGCCTTTCTTTGAAGGAATACCACATCTGCATCCCGGACCCTCCCTAATACCCTTAAGGCAGAGGTAATCCCGCGCGGAATCGGATAGGCTTCCACAGTCCATCCCCTGGATTTCAAATAGGGCTCGAACGCCTGAAGCCGGTAACGGTAGCAGACATGATCCATGCCTTCAACAAGGACAGCTATTTTTTTCGACACATCCCTATTCATGAATATTTGTTTCCGCTTTGAGCGGATGATTATGGATAGCGGCGATTCCTTGCTGCCGTTGCGACGGGGCACTGGGACGCCAGGAGAACATAAGCCCTGTCAGGAGCAGGATTGCTGCGGTTTTGACCTTGTAACTGTCGAGCAAATACATCAGATCCCTACCCAGGAATTCCCTGTTCATAAGCACCGCCAGGATCGTATAGAGGCCCATCGCCGGCCATATCCAGCGGGGGATCTTCGGGTCTATGGCCATTCTGCCGCAGACCAGATAGAGCGCAGGTAAAACGCCCACGCAGTGCTGTTTCCAGGTGATGGGCGAAATGAGCAGGATCAGCAATGAAACCACGGCGCACTCCCAGACGACGGTGGGATCATCCCGGGAAAAAGGACGTCGCCTGAACCCCCACGCGATGGCCAGGACCATCACGAGCATCATGCCTTTGACGACCATCCCTGCGACCGCGGGTTTGAGATTCAGGAAATCCACATAATACCGGCTCGGGGGTTGGTGAGCCTTTCCAGGAACATCCGATGTTTCCGGCCGGCCCAGGTGACCGTAGGGGAGATGCATGAGATAGCGGGCAAGGGCCGGTCGCAAGGCAATATTGATGACCTTTTCTTCTCCCAGGACCCCTCGAGAAGGATCCGGGTCCGACACGCCATGGATGACCCCCCTGACCCAACTGCTTGCGGCCTCGTGATATCCCTGCGGTCCCATGAGGATGATGGGGGATAGACTGAAAACCGCCAAGGCTGCTAAAGCATAGAGGGTGACCCGCCACTCCCTTTTGAGGGCAAAATAGGCGATGAACAAAAGCGGCGTGCATTTGAGCGCAGTGGCAAAACCCAGCAAGATCCCCGCCGCAATGTCACGCCGATCCGACCATAGCGCCACCGCCAGCCACGAGAGCGCCACCAGCATGGTATTGACCCCTGCCTCGGGCAGGTCCCGCGTGACAAACTGCCCGGCCAGAGCCAATGCCGCGGTGACCACCCAGAAAAGCGCTTTGCCTGAAAGAGGCATCTGTTGCCGGGTGAGTCGGATCAGTGATTGAAAAAGGATGACCAGCCAGAGAACAATGAAGGGATATGCCACCAGTTGGGCCACTTTGGGAGAACCGAATATCACCAGGGGGGCATGGGCCATGGCCCAGAAAGGAGGATAGACGAAGTTCAGGTTGTGCGCGTAGATATACTCTCCGGAAACGATCCTGCGGCCAAGCTCCCAGTGGTTGGGGAAGTCGCCGCGCACCCCAACCAGAATCGTCACCCATTCCCATAGAAACCACCCGGCGCCGATGGCAATTGGGATCCATTTCCACTTCTCCAGCCGCTCCCACAGCCGCTCTCTCTCTGTATTTTGCATTTTCATAAAATGCCTGATTCAGACTCTGACCGACACCATCCCTATTCAATAGTTCCATCGGAAGAATGAATCTCCCGTCTTTTTTCCTCATGATAGTCCGTTTCGGCGTTCACTTGCCAAAGGTTTTCCTTGGACGTGACTCCGTTGATGATGTTATCGACCGCGGTCATGGCGGTGAGCATGGAATGGTCCATGTTGTTGTAGCGGTGCATGCCGTTGCGGCCGATCAGCCAGAGGTTGTCGATGTTGTCTAGAAAATCGCGCACTGTCTGGAAACGGTCGTAGCTTCCGAAATAGCCCGGATACGCCTTGGGCATACGAATAACGGTTCCGTCCAGCATATCGGCCTTGTCGGCCAGACCGATGACGGCCAGCTCCCGCCCGGCCAGGGTAATCAGGTCCCGGTCGCTCAGACTCCATAAGGCGTCGCCTTCGTTGGCAAAATACTCGAGGCCAACCCACACGGTGTCACGGTCCCTGACCATATAGGGGCTCCAGTTGTTGAAGATCTGAATCCGACCCAGCCTGACATCTCGCTCCTGAACGTAAATCCAGTTGTCAGGGACAATATTGTTGATCGTCGGATAGGAGGTTCGGTTGGTTACCTTCAGTCTTCTCAGTAATAGACCCACCGTGATAAAATCCCGGTAGCTGAGATCCGCAGCGATCCCGGCGGCCGGCTCCGGCGCCCGTTGCCCGAAGGCGGCCATCAGGTCCTTGACCGGCATCGAGGAAAAGAACCAGTCGGCCGACACTTTTTGCCGGGAACCGTCAGCTTCCTGGACCTCGGCAGAATAGAGGCGTTTCCCGTCGAATTCAAGACCCGCCACCCGGCAGTTCATCCGAATCTCTCCCCCATTGCGGCGCACGCGATCCGCCACAGCGCTCCAGAGCTGGCCAGGACCGTATTTAGGGTAGTAGAACTGCTCGATGAGGGAGGTGTCAGTGTCCTTCTGGGCTATGGAGCGATCCGGCGAGACCGTTTTCTTGAGCGCATGCCAGACGGCCCTGCGGATGGAAAGCTCTTTGACCCGCTGGGCCCCCCATTCGGGCTTGATCCGGTCGCAGGGGATGCCCCACACCTTCTCCGTGTAGTGCTCAAAGAATGTCTCATACAGGGATCTACCGAACCGGTTGATGAAAAAATCCTCCAGGCTTGTTTCAGGCCGGATCGGGCGCAGTTGTCTCCATGCGTAACTCAGGCCCACGGAGATCATGCGCCGCATGCCGAGGTTCATGATGGTGTCGAGGCTCAAGGAGACAGGGTAGGCAAAGAACTTTCCAAGATGGTAAATCCTGGAAAACCGACGCCGGATCAGCAACACCTCATCGGTCCGATCAGGGTCCGGCGCCTGGGGAAGCCGCGAGAGGGGCATCCGGCGGCCCAGGACACGGTCGTCCCAGGAAGGAGCGCCCTGGACGGCGAAAACCTCCCGCCACCAGGCCATCACCCGGTCCGACTTGGAGAAGAAGCGGTGTCCCCCCAGGTCGATCCGGTTGCCCTTAAAATTGACGGTCTTGGAAATCCCACCGATATCCCCGCTCATCTCGACCACAATGGGGTGGATATCCGTCCTCGCCAGCAATTCGGCTGCCGCGGTCAGGCCGGCGGGGCCGGCGCCGATGATCAAGGCTGTGGGTCTATCCATGTCGTCTTTCGGCATAGTGTGTACACCGCCTTTTTGATAATGGCGCGCCTGTTAGTTCAGGGAAACAAACTGCCGATTTCACCAAGTATAAGCCCATGCACACCGTGTAGAAGGGAAACCGCCTTCTCACGGGTTCTCCCGACGATAAATGTCGGTCTGATTCTGTCTCACCAGTACTCTTCGCCAGAGGCGGTATTCTCTAAAAAAGTTCACGAATTGTTCATCTTGTGCCACGTATTCCAGTGGGTCGAACAGGACCCATGTCTCACCGACCTTGAACCGATTCGTTTGGACCAGGATAAGCAAGGGTTTATGACGAATAAGATCCGCAACCACCTCCCGCAAGACCTGCCGTTCATTGGGATTGTCGGCAGCCAAAACCTCCGGCGAAAGGTATTGTTCGGCCGGGGGCAACGAGGTCCAGCGCTGTAAGAAATAGCCTGGGACCGGCCACAGGAAAGCAAACCGGCCGCCCAGTTTTGTTTCGGTGTAGTTCACCAGCGGAAAACAGCCGCCAAGGTGCGCGGTGAGGCAGTAGATTACCTGACCCGCGGCTTCATTTTGAATGATGGGGATCAACTTTTCGTTCCTGACATGCTCAAAATTTCTGCCCTTCGCCAGATTGATCTCCTGCGAGACGAGCCCCCAGATTCCGATAAGGACCAACCCCGGAAGCAAGGTCCAGTACTGCCAGGGAAGCCGGCAGCCTACGCACAGACGGAGGAGGACGATCCCCAAGATCAGCCAGCAAAGCGTCGTGTGGGGAAATAGATGATGGCACCAGTACTTGCCGTAGACCACGACCGGGACATAGAAAAGGAGGGCCGCCAGCCAGAGGAGGCGCAAGAATGCCGCATCGCGCCGTTCCCCAAGCATGAGGACCGCCACGGCCGCTAAGACCAGAGGCATGGCCTTCTCAAGTGCCCGAACCGGCATATTTCCCTTCCAATTATAGGCCCATAGGGTTTCCGCGGCATAGCCGGCATAGCGGAAGTAGTCCGGTGTGTACAGAACCACGACGGCCAGGTAGACCGCTATGGAAGCGGCGATCGTCAGGCTTTCCGGCCGAAACAGGCTCTTCCAGTCCCGACGTGCAACAGCCAGATAGATTTCCACACCGCAGGGGACGACGGCCAGGTACGGCTTGAGCAGGACTCCCCATGAGGCCAGTATTCCGATCCATACGGCAGACCCACGGCCGAGAGGTTGGCCCTGTTCGTGAAGCGCCGCTGCCGTCAGATAGGGGAGGAGGAGGATCAGGGACATATGCTCCCTCTGTCCGAAGACATCGTCCGAGGGAGACAGCATGACCAGGGCCATAATGAACCAGAACATATGCACAATCCGGGCAGAATCCACTGACCACACCCTATTCAGCAAAACACGAAGGATCGCCAGGGAGAGAACGATCCAGGATAGAGAGTAAATCCAAAGGGCCGTATCAACGGCCATGGAGGTCAGTCTTGAAAGGAGCACAGGCGGCAAACTGAAGAAGATGACGAAGGGTGGATTGGTATCTACAAAATCCCGGTAGAGCGATCCGCCGTCCCACCATAATTCGGCTGCGTAGAGATACTGGGCCGGATCCATAAACATGTAGGTTCGAGTCAAATACCAGAACTTGGCTGTTATGAGGCCGGCGACGGCCACGGCCCATATCCAGCCATTCACTCCCCATCCGCCCTCCGCCCGGGAAGGATCTCGGCCAATGACGCCCGGAATCCAACGGGTGATCCAGCGCATCGGTGCCTGGAAATAGGCCGGTTCAAAGTCCGGGAACGTATGAGAAAGTCTGGCAGTTGATGTCATCGCGGTTCAGTGAGTAGGAACCGGGAAAGGAATATCCACCCCGTCATGTTAGCCCGCCGCAAGCGTGAGGGAGAGGTAGGTCACGATATCCTGGGCAGTCTTGAATTCACGGATCTGATCGTCCGGGATGTCAATGCCGTAGTTCTCCTCGAATTGAAACACAATTTCCACCGCGTCCAGAGAGTCCAGCCCCAGATCATCCACCAGCCTTGATTGGAGCGTAACCTGTTTCACGTCCATGGAGGCCCTGTCCGCCAGGACCTCCATGACCTTTTCTTCAATCTCTTTTATATCCATGGGTTTCATTTCTCAGTCAAATTTTTTGAAAAGCAGACAGGCATTGACGCTGCCGAATCCAAAGGAATTGCTCAGGACAAGGTCGATCTTCGCGTCCCTTGCCTTGTTGGGCACATAATCCAGGTCGCATTCCGGATCAGGATGGGTGAGGTTAATGGTGGGCGGAATCATCTGATGCGCGATGGCCAGGCAGGAGACCACCCCTTCAATGGCCCCGGCAGCCCCGATGCTGTGGCCGATCATGGACTTGGTGGAAGAAACGGGGATCCTGTAGGCAAAATCTCCGAATGCCCGCTTGATGCCCTTTGTCTCGGCCCAATCATTGGCCGTGGTCCCGGTGCCGTGGGCATTGATATAGTCAACTTCCTCGGGCGGAGCATGGGCTTCCGACAGCGCCAGCATGATGGTCCTGGCCGCGTCTTCTCCCGCGGGTTCGGGCATGGCAATGTGATAGGCGCCGCTGGTGAGACCATACCCCACGATTTCAGCATAGATGTGAGCGCCCCTTTTGAGCGCATGACCCAGTTCTTCCAGGATCAGAACGGCCCCCCCCTCCCCCATGACAAAACCGTCCCGATCCCTGTCAAAAGGCCTGCTGGCCTCATGAGGCGGGTCGTTCTTTTTGGATAAGACGCCGCGCAAGGCACAATAAGCCCCGAAAGTGAACTCTGTGAGGGGCGCCTCCGCACCCCCGGCGACAACCACATCCGCTTCCCCGTGCTGGATCTTTCGATGGGCCTCGCCAATTCCATGATTTCCCGATGCACAGGCCGTTGAAATGACGAAGTTAGGCCCCAGCAATCCATATTGAATGGCAATGTGGGCTGCAACGGCATTGGGTGTAATCCGTGGGACACAGAGAGGGTTGAAGCGATGGGATACCTTTTCATAGGCCTCCATAATCTGGGCCTCATGGAAAAGAACACCGCCGAGACCGGAACCGATAATCACACCGATCCGTTCCGGATCCTCTGATCCGAGATTCAATCCGCTGTCATCCAGGGCCATTTTTGCTGCGGCCAGTCCGAAATGAACGAATCGGTCCACTCTCTTCGCCACTTTGTCGGGCATGTACAGCAACGGATCAAAGCCGCTCACTTCAGCAGCCACCTGTGACGGGTAGTGGGAGGCGTCAAAAGAGGTGATTCTGTTGATTCCGGGCCGACCGGAGATATTGGATTCCCAGAAGTGGGAGACGCCGATTCCATTGGCCGCAACCACGCCCAGCCCTGTAATAACGACCCGCCTTGTTGTCATCTCGCCTTTCCTCACACCCGCGCCGAACAGGCAGCCCCAGCATGGAAATAGTACCGATGGAGTAGATCCGTTCTATAGAAAACTTTTGAAATGATCAAGGCCATTATCTCCACAATCGGTTCTTGAAGTCCTCTGGCCGATTTCGTTCCCATCTCGGGGTCAACAGGGAAAACCACTGGTCCGGGTGCTTCCTGATCATTTCTTCATATTTGGAGTTGACCCAGGTCATAATGACTTCGCAATCTTTTTTCAGGTTGCCGCTCCTATCAAAATGATGCGGCCCGTCATAAGTGAGGAGGTATTTTCCATCGGTTTGTTTCACTGCGAAACAGATCACTATGGGTGAACCATACAGGAGGTGAAGCTTGGCAGCACCATCGGCCGTTAGAGAGGGCATGCCAAAAAAAGGGACGATGAGAGTGCAGGAAAGATCCCTTTGATCCGCCAGGAGCCCTATGGTCCCATTCTGTTTCAGATGAAATCCGATCCGGTAGTTCAGCCCCCTGGCATCATGATAAAGGCATTTGATTCTCCCCCTATTTTCTCTCACTTTTCTCAACCACTTATCCGTGTATGGATTCAACTGACGGTTTATGACCGCAGCGATGTTTTTCCACAATATGGCGCCGACGCTGCCGAGAATTTCCCAGTTCCCCATATGGGCGCTGATGGCCAGAACCCCTTTCCCCTCCTCAAGCGCCCGGTCGCAAGCCTCTCCATTTTGGATATAGACAAAGTTTAAATAATTTGAATCGGTTATGCTTTTAAGCTTCATGTATTCAAACAGGCTTGAAGCGATATTCATAAAAAGACGTTTTATGATGTGGTCCTTCTCCTTTTCGGATAATGCGTTTTCTCCATAGATGATATCCAGGTTTACATGGGCATGCTTCCTGCCGCTTGTGTTCAGCCGGAATATGAATAAGCCTATCATGGAGGCCAACGTTCTTCCCGTTTTCCAGGGCAGGAGAGCGGCCAGGTTTCCAAGGGGAATGACAACCGTTGCTTCCAAAACAAAACCCATCCGCCTTAGAAGAGAAGCCCTATGTCGATTCAAGGAGACACTCCCAGCCGCTTTTGACAACCATGATTTATTATCAGTGAACAATTCGGTGTCTACCCGCAAGGGAATTCGAAGATCTCGGCCACAATCCGACCAGAAACTCCCCTGTTCCTTCTGACGACGGCAAGGGCTCTTGCTCCCATGCGGGCAGCCCTTTCTCTGTCCTGAATGAGTCCACTCAAATCCTGGGCCAGGTCTCGCCAGGTTGTGGTAATCAGAGCGTCTTCCCGTTTGAAACGGGCATAGATGTCTTCAAAATTTTCCATGTGCTTTCCACACAGAATGCACTTCTTGAAAAGGGCGGGCTCAATAATATTGTGACCGCCCACCTCGCCGGAAAAGCTTCCCCCGATAATAACGATTCCGCAGTGTTGGTAAACCTCCATCAACTCGCCTATGGTATCCACAACAAACACAGGCGTTCTACAATAGTTTTGTTCCGACCGCAAGGTGTAGGGCATGTGGTGCGTGTCGAGAAGTCGAGTGATTTCTCTTGTTCGGTCGGGGTGCCTCGGCACGATTACCAGTCTAAGCTGAGGAAATTTTGCCCGAAGTGATTCAAAAACAGGGATAATCTTCCGCTCATCGCCGCGATGGGTGGAGGCGGCGCATATGGTGAGCCCTTTCGGCATCAACTCCGCGATCCCGGTTGGGTTCAGATGATCGCATACCGCATCGAACTTCAGGTTTCCGAGGGTCTTGAGACGGGGATGACGGCAAAGGGACTGCATCCGCTCCGTATAGGTGTGGTTCTGCATGAACAGACCGGAAAACATGGAAAAGACACCGCTGAAAAACCATTTGAAGCGTCGGTAGCGACGGAAGTCCTTTTCCGCCATTCGACCGCTCACAAGGTACAGAGGAATCCGGCGCCTTTGAACACACCATATAAAGGACGGCCATATCTCCACTTCACAGATGAGGACCACATCCGGGTCTATCCTTTTGAGGAAACGATTGCAGACGAACCGGGAATCGAATGGAAAATAGAAGCACGGTATACCGGCAAATTTCTTCTTTGCAGTTTCAAACCCGGTTTCCGTGCCGGTGGAAAGGTAGACGGAGAGATTTCTATGCCTCAGGAGCCGGATCAACGGTTCACAGGAGAGGACCTCTCCAACACTCACGGCATGAAGCCACACCCTTCTTCCGGTTTTTGGGTGTTCTTGGGGAAGGATGAGGGAAAGCCTTTGCAGGTGAGGCCGCCGCTGTTTCGGTCTGAACAGCAGATGCACCTGGACAACGGCCAAGGCCAGTGGCAGGAGCATAATCCCCAGGAGATCATAGAAAAAAAGAAACAATCCCGTCATGTCATTTCGCTGGAAGTCCGGTCCATTTCAGGACGTCATCCGTGTGTCGACGGCTAACCAGGCTGGAGCGCCGTCAGCCAATTTAGGATCATCGGGCATGGGGTCAATACGATGGAGCGTATTCAGCCGCAGGATGCCCCATTTGAATGTACGGCAAGGGCTGGCCCAGCAACCGCTTTGTGTGACGCCCCTTTGCTGAAACCGGTTCACGCACACAAGGATGAGGCCAAAATGGCAGCATAAATCAGCCAAGCAAAAAGGAATGCTTAATGAAACACTGGTCTTTCAGGGTGGTGACAGGCAAAACCACTGTGTGCTGGCTAAGACAATTGGGTTAAGATGTGTGGAGATCCCGCATTTCGATCTCCGGTTGCCCGATACAGTGCCAAATATCAAAAATACCGAATCGGAAGATCTGACATAATCGTTTCTTATAACTGTGTTTTTCTGGCAAGTCAATGAGAAAAAGTGAAGTCTCGGACACGTTGACTCTCGTCGGGGGAACGTCTTTCGGCCTTTCTAATGGTCAATTTTATAGGAATATCGCCTCGTGACATATTTTCTTGACAGCGGGCTGACTTTTTGGCATGCTCTCGACCTAAAATATAAGGTTAGTCTTGGGTGTTGCGCAACTTTCAGGCTGAATCACTTAAATCAGGAGGTTTTGGTCATGAGACAAATCGGCAGATCTTTGAGTGTGGTAACAGCAGTTCTCGCTATCCTTGCCTTCATGGCGTCGCCCGCATCGGCTGCGACGCCCCCATTTTTGGGCCCTCCCAACATGCATGCCAACACAATACCGGGCTCGGTGGATGTGGGCGATGCGACTCAGCAGGCCTACCCGCAGTCGGCGGGTGGATCAAATTTCTATCTGCAAAGCCCATGGTCTAACTGCCAGCCAGCCGCGTCATTAACAATCCAGGCCCAATCGACGGGCGCTGTCGCGGGAAAATACGATCGTTTTTCGAGCCTGGGCCGGACATTCTTAGTTGATCAATTTTCAGGCGGATACCCCATCGGAGGGACCTACGCAAACCCGTTTAAGCCTGGAGAGGTGGGTACCCTGATGCTGGAAAAATCGGTTGCGGGTCAGGCGACCTTTGACCAGGTGCATTTGGTCGGTACCAAACGCTCAGGTCCGGTGGATGTGATCCTCTCACTGGCGGAAAGGGATGGCTATATCGGCGTAACCAACCTCGCTTCCCTTGGGGTGATCAATACCTGTGGCGGCGCGGATGCCAATTCCCAGATCCTCCTCCCTCTGGGAACGGGGGACCATGGTCAACCTGCGATTGTTCTTGATATTAACGGAGATGGTATTCCGGACCCGGAATTCCTGCAGGGGCCCCCGATCTCAGGTCTCCCCCTTGCACCGGCGATTCCCACACTGACCGAGTGGGGATTGATCGTCATGACCTTGATCCTGTTGATCGTGGGACTCCGTTTCTTGCGCAACAATGCCTCTCCTGCATCCGCCTGATACCAGTTTCATGTGGGTGATATCTATTTTCTGTAAGCCCCTTCCGCTGAGGCAGGGAATCTTTCCCTGCCTCAGCACCTGCCCATGAACACAGTGGCACGCTTGTGGCTTTTGCTCACCGCTTTCTTTGCCTTGGCCCATGGCATCCTTTTCATCCTTGTCTGGCGTACCGTTGACCTTCGCTTAGAGATAATCGTTCAATATATTGCCGTTCCCTTTCTGCAGGCCGCAGGCCTGGCATGGGTGGCAGGCGCCTTCCATCTCAAAGATTGCGCACGGGCAGTGCGGCAGATATGTTCCCGGCCGGTGGCGGCCCTTCTCTGGTGCGCCGAAGGGGTCCTTCTCTTTTTGTATTGGGGGCCGGGATCCGGGACGGACCTCACCGAAATGGTTGCTCGAACAGCCGCTTTCGGAGCCCTCCTCGCAGTAGTGATCATTCTGATTCGGATTCTCCCCGGTGCCGGCTTTCGAACATGGATGGCTATTCTTCCTTTTGCCGGCGTCGCTTCGGCGATGGGGACCAACGGAATACATCCATGGTTCAATGTATTATTTCAATGGTTGCCAGATGGATGGTCTCTTCTCTTGAAACAGATGGTGATCCTGGGCCTCACGGTGGTTTTCTTTATCGGGTTTGCCGGAAAGGCCCAAAGCCTCCTCGCCGGAAGAAGGCCACTCGCCGGGATGATGCTGGGCTGGGTCCAGCTCTTCTTTCTCGTGGCCGCCATGGCCCTGGCGGTAAACGGTTATCTTTTCGATGTGCTGGTCTCTCCTTGGCGCGAAATTATTGCCACGTTCCTTTCCCTGGCCGCAACCAGTCTGCTCACGGCCGCCCTCTTTTTGTTTACGAAGCAAAAACCGAATCAAGAGAACATATCCTCTGCCGGCAGCCAGATCCTGAAACATTATCCGGGCTTCATGGGTCTGTGGGCTGTCTTGGCCATATGCGCCGTTGCGGCAACGGTGCTTCTCCGGATTTTCTTCTTTCCGCATTGGGATTGGAACCTTAAGGCCCTTTTGCCCCTGGCACTCATCCCCTTGGTCCAGGCCTCTTGGCTTCGATGGGCCCATGCGCTTCGCGCCCACTGGAGGATGATCTTCAGACTGGCAAGGGGGCGGCCCTTTCTTTCCGCACTCCTCCTGGCGGAGATCATCTTGTTTTGTGCAGTTGCCTTTCCACAAGACCTGTGGGAGAACCAATCCTTCAGTGCGGCGGTCACCGTCTGGGTCGGGCTTAAACTCATCATACTCGGAGGAGTGCTCCTGAAGGCGACAGTGTCAGATGGGCCTGGTAAAACCCTCAGAGGCGTCTATGGGGGAGGGACCCTGATCTGCGGCATCGGCGCCGTCTGCATCGGCAGATTCCCGAACGCACAGTGGATGATGGCCGCCCTCGGTTCAGCTTTTATTCTGCTGGAGGTCCGGCGGCCTGTCCATCCGGCAGACACCGTCGGATTGGCCGGGGCTGCTGCCGAGGCATGTCTCATGCCTATCCTGGTCATGGCCCTCTGCACCCTGCTGACGCGGGCCTATCCGATGGATCCGTTGCCCTGGGTTGCCTACAGCCTGGTGGCTTTTTCAACCACCTCTCTGGCTCTCTTAATCCCCCTCCCATCCGCTCAGAAGTAAAGAGAGGGCAGCTCCGCCAACAGAACACGCCCGGTGGCTCACGCGCAGATCCGATGAGGGTCAATCTGTTAATCCTGGGTATTGGGTAGCCCCTGAAAACCGACCCCACGCCAAATCTGGTAGGTAAATTCCCGGTCAGGCCCCAGGGTTCTGGTCAAAACAGCCGATTGCTCAAGATGTTGGAAGCGTTTCCTCAAAGGCTCCGGGATCTTTCCATGTGCATACGTGATGAGCATGATGTCTTTGCCTGAGACGTCTTTGGGCCAACCCCACACATCATATTGGGAGTTGACGAGGCCGGTATTATTATAAGGGAACACATAAGGGTTGCCTTCCATATAGAATGCCAGCTCGCTGGCCGTGCCTCTGCCTGTTGTTGTAATTATGGCCGTTTGTTTCGGTCTGGGAAATGTCGCCATCTGCCCGTCCACCTCCTGCGCCAACTGACGCCAGCCCCTGAAACGGCCCGTGGGGTCAAGGCGTGACCCCTGAAGGCCAAGAAGGGGGAGCACAAAGGGCAAGGCATAGGTGATCATACAGAAGACCACGCCAACAATCACCGCAGGCAGGAAGTACCGACGCAGAGGAGCCTGACGACGGCCGAGATCGACTTTTCCGGTCGCCCATCCCGCCAGAAGAACGATCCCTGATGCATAAAAAGGGCCTGGCCAATTCGGCTCTATTCGTTGAAACAGACTCAGGATGACCACGCCGCCGAGGGGAACGGCGCTGAACCAAACCAGATATTGTTCCGGCGTATTGAGCCGTTTCAATGTGACCAACCCGGAAGAGACCACAACAAGAACCAGCAAGCCGGTGATTGGAGAGATGATGCCCCCCTGGCCCACCAGATATTCGGCCGAGTTCAGTAGCCGTGACGTCGCCGAAAACCCGACTCCCATGAAATGCCCGCTCGTATGCTGCAAGGTAATCCACCCGTGATGCATGTTCCACCATACTATCGGCATGAGAAAAGCCAGCGCGCCCAGGGCTGTTAACCAGACCAGAGGCCTGGCCAGCTCCGCCCTATGGTTGGGACTGAGGAGCAAGAAGAGCCCTGCAAGCGGAAAGAAAGCAATCATGGTCTGCTTGGTCAGCAGCCCCAGTCCCACGGCAAATGCTGTGACAACCGCCCATAAAATTGTGCCGCGACGCCGCTCCAGCAATCGCCAGAATGCATAAATCGCCGCACCCCAGCAGAACATGAAAGGGGCATCGATGGTCATAATCAAGCTCAATGCACTGTTACCCGGTGTGGCTGCCGCGGCGGCTGTCGCCCAGAAACCGGTCCTCGCTCCATAAATCCGGCTGCCCAACGCATATATGAACAATGGCCCGGTTGTTCCCAAAATTACCGCAGGCATCCGGACAGCCCACGGCGTATGGCCGCCCACCTGGGTGGCCATGTTGATGATCCAGGCGACCATGGGCGGCTTGCTGTAATAACACCAGTCCAGTCGTCTCGACCAATCCCAGTAGTAGGCCTCATCGGAAATGAGGTCCAGCGGAACAACGCAGACGTAAAAGGCGCGCCAGAGAAGCAACCCGCCCACCAGCCAGAGGGTTCGCCGCAGCCAAACCTCGTCTCTTTTCCAGGGAGGTAATGCCCTCCTCTGCGCGTGAATTGAATACATTTACGTCTTCTTCCCTTTGCTGTCCTAAAGAGGCCGGTTGATAGGTGAGTTCAGTCGGGGCAGCCGGTGAACCACCCGCACGTGGTCCTCCCTGGCCCTGTCATTGGGATTGAGTACCGGCACAATCATCAGGCTTCGGACCCTTTCAGCGGGGCCGAAGCGGTCAATCATCTTTTTCCAGAGCGAATCGTATACCACCAACCACCCCGCGCCAGGCCCTATAGCCCAGGCATGCAGGGCCTCGGGATCCGGCTTGAGCGCGGCAATTGACTGGGTCGCAGGAAGATCCATATAGAAAATGAAGCTGGGTTCCATGTATCCGCACATGGCAACCGGTTCATCCGTCGAGCGCTTGGCCCGAATGGTTTCGGCCAATACCGGCGAGATCTTGATTATCGGTTCGATAGCCGGCAGGGTCAGCATGGCCGCTGTCAACAAAAGCAGAGGAGTTCCCATGAGGAAAGACCACGCGGCTTTTTGCAGTTTTTCCGCCCGAATCAGGCGAAATCCATATATGCAGGATGGCACAATCAGCAAACCCGGGAGAACCCCCACAAACCGCCATATCCCCTCTCCCATCAGAACGGACGCCACACAAAGGGCTGCTCCAAAACCAGACACAAGCGGGGCGTAAAGCCAGGCCCCGAACCTCAGCCAATAACGGTCCTTTTGGTTTAGCTGACCTTTCCGCCAGGCCTCCAGTAGCCCCGCCACTATTAGCGCTACTGGAGGAAATATCGGGAATATGTAATGAGGCAGTTTTGTGACAGCCAGGGTGAAAAGCGCCAAAATGGGCAAAATCCATGAAATAACGAAAATCCTGGCGGGTCGACTTCCTATATGGCGATGGACAAATGCCGATATTCCGGCAGGAAGAAATGTAGACCAGGGGGCGAACCCAACCAATAGAATGGGGGCATAAAAAGGGAGTAGGAGCAGGTAGCCTAACAGACTTTCGACCCCATGACCTTCCATCGCTGTAAAGATGCGATCAAAAATCTGGCGGCCATACATTTCCTCCCCAAATCCGGGCGCCATGTTACGGACCGGAATATACCATGCCTGGTGAAAACCATACCCCACCAGAAAAGCGAGAAAAAGGCCCAGCCAGTAAGTCCTTGGGATTTTCATATCCTTACGCAGCAGCCAGGTGCTGCAGAGCATGGCCGGCGCTGCGGTTGCCATGCCTACCGGATGTTTGGTCAGTTCGGCGCACCCCAGGGCCGTCGCCAAAACCGGCCAGTACACATACCATCGTTTTGGCTGGTGAAGTCCCTTGAGATGGGCGTACATGGCCAGACTAATAAAGGCCAGAAGGGGACCGTCGACCATGGCTGCGCTCCCCAGAAACATGGACATGGCGGAACTCATGAGCATCACGCAGGCCCAGAAACCGACCATGGGAGAAAAGAGGAGTCTTCCCATCAGGAATACCAGCCATCCTGTTGCCGCCAGTGAAATAACCGCGGGCAACCGCGCGGCCAAGGCGTTTATGCCGAACAGGGCCATGCTGCCGGCCATGGCCCAGAAGGCAAGGGGGGGTTTTTGAGGACGAACCCCGCCGTTTACGGCAGGTAAGCGCCAATCCCCCGATTGAAGCATTTCACAGGCCGTTCGTGCAAAAAGCGGTTCGTCCCGATCCCAAAGGCTTGATTGACCGGCAAGTGCAAGAAGGGCCAGGGCCAGCAAAAAAATGACCAGCAACGTCTTGCCGGCACAGGGTTCCTTTGCTTCTTGCATTGCGGAACGGCTTGCCCTCAGGCCATCTGGGATGGGTTGCGGAGGAGCCTTTTGTCCCATGTTTTTATCCTGGCACTGAAGCCCGATTTCACTAAACCCGCCATGGTGAAGAAATGTGGATATCAATAAAACGTCACGTGTCGCCTGCCGTATCGTTACCCGTGTCTCTGCGATATAGAAAGGAGATATAATAGGCCGCAAACGGCAGTAGAACGACCGCCAGTTTGAACATGCCCTTGTGAGGCGATAAATGAAAAATCTCGATAAGCAGGACGGCGACCACCAGAAGCAGGAAGGCGGCCGTTATGCCCGACAGGGCGAACCAGCATTTTCTGGCCAGGGAAAGGCCTGGCGTGGATCCGATCAGGGATACCCAGATAAAAACCTGGAGATCCAACATGAGGCTGACCATCTGTTCCGGATCGTGGGAGAGAAGCGGTGTGCCTGAAATCTGCATGGTCAGAAAGGGGATCAAAAAACAACGCATCAGCCACCCCAGTCCCAGGGCGAGTGACAGGCCAAGGAGACTACTTGGCACAAGAAGCGTGAGGAATTTGCGGCACGAAATCGATTTATACCTGAAACACCACAGGTAGGCTGCCCAGGCGAAAAGGGCGATGACAAGGATTAGCTGGCCATAAAAATTATAGGCGAAGTTGACCTCTTTTGACTGGATGCCGAGGCTGAGAGAGACCAGGATCGCCCGGAGCAAGTGGTACCCATAGAAGAAGGGGATAAATCCAGTGAGAATAATGAGGGCGCGTTTCCACCATCGGGTCGGCCAGGCCACGACAACGGCCAAAAAAAGCACCACCATCGGGCTCGATAGACAGCCGTCTACGAGTTTGACCGGGGCGGCGGAAATCTGTGACAGGCGGCCCTGCAGAAAGGTCTCGTTCAGGAGCGAGAGAATCCGGAAGGTATGGACCTCAACCATATGTTTGACAAAAAGGCCGGCCGGGCTTTCGAGGAATGCCCGGTAGAGCCAGAATCCACACAGGTAGCCGACGCAAAAGAGGACTACCGCACGGAAGATCTGTCTGTTATTGCTGAAAAATGAGATCTGCGGAGCTTGCCGGGGGTGCTTTGCCCACCACAGGAAGACCGTTGTCATCCCCGCAATCACAATGATCTGGCCGATAATGACGTGAAAGGTCTGTATGGCGTTAGGGAACCGGGACCCCACCAGCACGATCATGAAGGTTCGAAACAGGTTCAGGACCATAAGCGCAGCCAGGCCGAAGAAAAGACCTTTAACCCGCCACTTCCATGGGGATGGAAAGGGGATGACGGCGGCTGCAAACATCATGAAGACAAAACTCCCTGTGCACGATCTGGCCACCTCAATTCTGCCTGCTCCGGTGATTACCGTCGAACCCGCCTGCTTCAGATGGGCGCCGAAAAATGACAGCGCCCGGATAGTGACGGTCGTGATCCCATGGGCGAGCCTGTCCAATAAGATCTCCTGAAACCACTGGCTCTGGTCGATCCAGTAGAATCCGGCCATCAACGCCATGAATAAAATAACCCATCGGATGCTCTCTTTATTCATCTGCGGTTCCCGTTGATTTTCCGTGGTCCAGGCCCCAAAGCCCTGTCCGCTGTTCCATGAATATCTTTCCCGTTGTCATGCTTGCAGCCTTTCACCTTTCAGCTTTCACCTTTCACCTTTCAGCTTTCACCTTTCACCTTTCAGCTTTGAGCTTTTACAGGTTTCCTGTGCTTCTGAAACATGCCCGCTCAGGGCCCGTCAATCCGCCAGCTCCAGGCCACTCAATACCTGACAGGAGCTGCCGCGGATCGCCTCTTTCATGGCAATCACATAGTCGGGCCGGATCTCGTCTCTCCAGCGGGGATATCCGCCCTGCCAGACATATCGGATCAGTTCCTGAAACCCGGGCCCGGTGAATCGGTAGGGGCCGATGGAGACCTCCCCTCCCTTTCGGTCAATGGAGAACGAAATTTCAACGGTCCGTGCATATTCCTCGATGATCGCCACCATATCGTCCCGGGTCCTATACCCTTCGGGTTTCTGTTTGAATGCTTCAGGCCTTTGGGGGAAGGGGAACCTGCGATACACCTCGCCGATGAAGCCGGTATAATGGATCCCGTGAATGGCCCCCATGAGATCTCCGATATCGGCAGGATCCGGAATATGATAGACTTCCCATGATGTCTCATATGGTCCGGGTCCGTCAGACTGGGCGATGTCTCTGATACGACTGCAAAATTCCGTGGCGAAAAAGAAATAGCGATCCAGCAGCAGCATGTCCGAATCGATGTTGAAAAAACCAAAGGCAATGGTGCCGTGGCTGATGGAATCAAAGGCTAATGGCATGGTGGTCCTCTCCATATAAGATCGGGTGCTGGTTCCTGGTTCCTCGTTTCTGCCTACTGCTTATTCCTTACTGCCCAGTATTTCGCCTTGTGTCACCTCCTGTTTTCGCCCTGTATAAGCGGCCATGCAACCGAAAAACCTGGATCGGTATTGACCTGCGCCCAAAGATGCTTAATGTTAAAAGTTAAGTATGATGGTCTCGTAAAAAGTCAGGAAGTGTCATTTTTCGTCATTCCGGCGAAAGCCGGAATCCAGTATATTCAATCATTTACGAAACCTCTGGACCCCGTTTTTCAACGGGGTGACGACTTTTTACGAATCCATCAAGTATGCAAGGCGGAAGATCAGAAGGAGCCTATGTTTCATAAGATCTATGATAAAATTCCATTTTTTGCAAGGAGCAGACATATGAATTCAGAAAGCAGTGCAAGTTGGAAGTTCAGCGGCGCTTCCAAGTATGTCCTCGACGAAGAACTGGCCAAGATCGTCAATATCTCGATGGCCCTGGAAATGCCCCTCCTCCTGAAGGGGGAGCCGGGAACGGGCAAGACCATGTTGGCCCATGCGATTTCAGAGGCATTGAATATGAAGCTGATTGTCCTGAATGTCAAATCGAGCATGAAGCTGGTAGAGGCCCTGTACCAGTATGATACCCTCACCCGGCTCAATGACAGTCGCTTCGGCGATTCAAACAGAAATGTCAGCAATATTGAAGACTATATCAAGATGGGGAAGATCGGCCAGTCCTTCGTAGCAGAGGACCGGGTGGTGCTCCTGATCGACGAGATCGATAAAGCCGATACGGACTTTCAGGACGACATGCTGGACGTCCTGGATCAGATGGAATTTGACATCATAGAAATCGACAAGACCGTCACCGCCAAGAGACGGCCGGTGATCATCATCACATCCAATGCCAAGAAGGACCTGTCTGACCCCTTTCTGGGACGCTGCAATTTCCACCATATCGCCTTCCCGGAGCCTGATATGATGCGGGAGATCCTCAATGTCCATTTCCCCGATATCAGCAAAGACCTCCTGGAGAGTTCGATTCGGGCCTTTTACAAGGTGAGGGATTTCAGGGGCATTGAGAAAAAGCCGGCCACCCGGGAGTTGATCAACTGGATCCGCGCGCTTCAGGCCGATCCGGATTTCAACGTGAAGGAACTTATCAAGGGAGACCTCCCTTATCTGGGCGTGCTGTTCAAAAAGAGCCCTGACTATGCGGTGGCACGAAACGCGGCGACGCGAATGAGGATATGACCCGATGGGTAGCGCATAGCGCATAGCGCAGAGGGCACGGCGGATAAAATATGGTGTCGCTTTGCGCTGCGCGCTCTGCGCTATGCGATCTGGAGAACACTATGTTTACGAGTTTTTTTTATCTCTTGAGGCAGGTGGGCATACCGGTATCCCCCACGTCCTTCCTGCGGCTTCAAAAGGCCCTTCAAATGGGGTTGATCACCTCCATCGAAGATTTCTATACCGCGGCCCGATCCATCCTGGTGAAGAGCGAGAGATATTTTGACCTGTACGACCAGGTCTTTGCCCATCGTTTCGAAGGGGCCGAGCTGAAGGAGCCCGAGGAATTTGAACTCTCCGAGGTGGCCCGGGCCATGTTGGAAGAATGGCTCAAAGATCCCGAGGCGGTGGCGGATGCATTGGGGATGGATAAGGAAGCCCTCAATAAGCTGAGCCCCGAAGAACTGCTGCAGTACTTCCTGGACCGGTTGAAAGAGCAGACAGAGGAGCATCACGGGGGGAGCAAATGGATCGGTACCGGCGGCACCTCTCCTGTCGGGCATTCAGGCTACCATCCGGGGGGGATGCGGGTCGGCGGCATGTCGCGAAACAAATCGGCGGTCAAGGTGGCCATGGACCGGCGGTACCGGGACTATTCCCAGGAAGGTCCCCTCACCCAGGCCCAGATCGGCGAGGCCCTGAAGCGGCTGCGGAATATGGTGCCCACCGGCCCCAAGGACGTGGTCAACATCGATGAGACCATCTACCAGACCATGAAGAACGCCGGGGAGATAGAGATCATCTTCGAGAGAAGTCTCAAGGATCGCTTGAAGGTCATCCTGGCCATCGACAACGGCGGCTGGTCCATGGACCCTTACATCGAGATGGTGCAGACCCTGTTCAATTATGCGCGCTCCCAGTTCAAGGAAGTGAAGACCTATTTCTTTCACAATACCATCTATGACCACATCTGGGAGGACCCCCCCCGGTTCAAAAAGCCGGTGCGGGTTGAGGATCTGGCCCGTCGCGATCCGGAAACCCGGTTCATCATCGTGGGCGATGCCAGCATGGCCCCCTATGAACTGATGGCCACCGACGGCTCCATCCATATCGAAGAAAGATCGACCCGGCCGAGCTACGAGAGACTCCGGTTCATTGCCGATACCTTCAGGCACTCCGCCTGGTTGAACCCCAAGATGGCCGCTGAATGGCCCTATACCCGCACAATCAATGCCATCCGCGAAATATTTCCCATGTTCGAGCTGACCATCGACGGCCTGGAAAAGGCCGTGGCCCACCTGATGAGCGAGAATTAGCCGGGGCGAATGATATGCGTTCCCCCGGCAGGATGGACGCTTTCTCCCTATCCCTGCAGATCAGACTGTGGACACAGGGTCCTCCTATAAAATTTGGCCATGGGTACTCGTTACCGGTTCCCCCTGAAACGTGTAAGTCCGTTTGGGCAGTTTCTTCCTGATAAGAGTGGTCGCCGGCCAGAGGCGACGCGCATCTTTCAGACCCGGAAAACCAGGAACGCCCGATGGTCCCTTTTCGGTCCGCTGTTTTTGAAATTGGGTGACATCTTACGTGAGAGTGTGATATGTGGGCCGGGAAGGATTAAAACCATACCACCAGAAAAGAGGAGGAAAAGCCAGTGAAAAAGGTAGCGGTTGTCGGTTGCGGCGCTTACATGGACAGCGGATATGGGTGCCCCGGGGAGTGGCGATGTCTGAAGGCGGCCGGCCTCGGGGAGGGGAAGTTCGACGAACCGTCCATGGTGACGGCATTTGTCAAATGCGAATGCCCGGGAAGGACCCTCGTTTCCAATCTGGGCATGGCCATGAAGCTCTCCGAGATCAAGCCCGATGCGATTTACCTCAGTTCATGCCTCGCCAATGCCAAGCCCGGGTGTCCCTACGGCACAGCAGAGGAATTCGCCCGGATGCTGAAGAACGCTACGGGCATCGATGTGGTTTTAGGGACCCACGACTATCACTGATTTCAGCGACTGACCGGGAGCTCCGGATCTTCCGGACCGGGGTTTTCGGTCGGGGACGTCCTTCCGGGTTCAGCAGCAGGTCGATGGACAGGAAGGTTCAAGGTTGAGCAGAGGACGGGATATGAAAAAATTAGAGGGGTTTCAGCGGAAATACCTGCGGGGGATGGCGCACGGCCTGAAACCGGTGGTTTTTATCGGCCAGAAAGGCCTGACGCCTGAAGTCCTGTCGTCGGCCCAAAACGCCTTGGAAAGACACGAACTCATTAAGGTAAAGTTCAACGATTTCAAGGAAAAGGATCAAAAGACAGAAATCTCCCTTGGAATCGAAAAAGAGACAGGCGCGGAGAACGTCGGCATGATCGGACACACGGTGGTCTTCTACCGTCCGCAGGAGGACCCGGAAAACCGGAAGATCGTGCTGCCGCAACGAAGTGAATAAAGGATTCTGTGTCTGCTCCCATGTGACGGCATATAAAGGAAAGCATTGCCGCCATGCGTCGGCCTTGATATGCATATCCTCATCCGGCCCCCGCCTTTGTTTCATTCTCCGGACCTGAACCCCCTTTCTCTGTTTTTTAGAAGGCCTGTCCTTAGCCGTTTAGCACCTTATCGCCCAATTTTCTGTCACAAAAAACAAGAAAATATGGCCATCCTTCCACTGCACGCTTAGCCTCCGTCATTCCGGCACGATTCTAGCCGGAATCCAGAAATACGGCGGACTGGATTCCGGCTAAGGGCATGCCGGAATGACGGGACAGCACCAGCCGTTTTGGTTGCGGTTATCCGCTTTAGCCATTTTCTACCGCATCAGGCCCGGCAAATAGAGGGCGATCTGGGGGAAGATGATGAGCAACGCATTGCAGACGAGTAATGCCAGAAGCATGGGAAGCACCCCCTTGAATATCACGTCCAGGGGCACATCTTTCGCCACCCCGTGAACCACATAGACATTGATTCCCACGGGCGGCGTTATAACGCCCATCTCGGTGATCAGAACGATGACCACGCCGAACCAGATGGGATCGTACCCAAGGGCCTGAGACACCGGGAAGAAGATGGGGATGGTCAACATGATCAGGGCAAAGGCGTCCATGAAAAACCCGCCGATGAGATAGATGACGATGACCACCATCATGATGGCAAAGCCGGGCAGGGGAAGACTGCTTACCCAATTGGAAATGTCAAAGGGCACGCGGGTGACGGCCATAAAATGACCGAAAATCGTGGCGCCGGCCACAATCACCATCACCATACAGCTTATCCGGGTGGTATCTGCGATCGACTTGAGAAACCCCTGCCATGAAAGCTGCTTTCTGACAAGGGCCAATACGAGGGTCAGGAACGCGCCCGCGGCTGCCGCCTCTGTAGGGGTGAAGATGCCGAAGAAGATGCCGCCCATGACCATGCCGAAGATGATGAAGGTTTCCACAACACCTGCAAAGGATCTTATCTTTTCTCTGAAACTGGTCTTGGGGCCGGGGGGGGCCAGGGCCGGGTTATGAAGCACTCGCAGATAGATAACCAGGAGGAATAAGAAGGAAAGGAGTATCCCGGGAAGAATTCCGGCGGCAAAGAGCTTCCCGATGGATTGCTCTGTCAATATCCCGTAGACAATGAAGATGACGCTGGGGGGAATCAGTATTCCCAGGCTCCCTGCAGCGGCGACCGTGCCGGTGGCCAGCCCCATGTCATACCCGTATCGTTTCATCTCCGGGAGAGTGACCGTGGCCATGGTGGCGGCCGTGGCATTGGTGGATCCGGAAATCGCTGAAAATCCTGCACAGGCGCCTACCGTGGCCATGGCAAGGCCGCCTTTTCGACTCCCAAACAGCACATAGGCCGAGTCATAAAGACGCCGGCTGATGCCGGAGTAAAAGGAAAGCTGACCCATGAACACAAATAAGGGGACAACGGTTAATCCGTAAGAGGAAAAGATTTCAAAGAAATCCTTGGCCATAATGCTCAACCCCGGCCCCACCCCCTTAATATAGCTGAATCCAAGAAAACCGATGATCCCCATCACGAACCCGACGGGCATGTTGGTAAAGAGAAAGACAATAAGGACAAGGATTCCGATGATGCCGATCGCCGTTACGCTCATTTGCCACCTACCTTCCCGCCTTCACTGATCACCGTCACGAGGAGAACCAGACACACCGCAGCTGCCGACAGGGCCATTCCGTATACAAAGGGATAGTAGGGAAGTTCCAGGGTCATGGAGACCTCGCCCCACTTCTTCAGTTTCTGTGCATACACAACAGACTGCCAGGAAAGCAGGCCGAAGAATATGAATGCCATTGAACTGGTGACGATCTGGAAAACGGCCTGTGTCTTTTCAGAAAAGAGCCGGACCAACACGCTGACAGCCACATGGCCGGATTCCACCAGGGTGTGGGCCATGGCAAAGGCAGCGGCTGTTGAGCCGAGAAAGCATACCAATTCATAGGTTCCGGGTAACGGCTGAAATGGAGAAAGGACCTCCCATCCGTACCTTGCATAGAGGGTTACGGACAGCCTCAAGACAATATCCACGCAGGTGATCACCATCATCAGGACAAGTGCTGCGCCCGCAACATAATACATGTATCTGACCAGTGTTTTGACCGGTCTTTCAATAGAACTCATCTGGATCTTTCCTCTTGGATTATCTCTTTGCTATCGGACTTTTTTTGATGCGCCCTCCATGCCGGCGCGCAGATCTTCGTTGATCCCCGGGATGACCATTTCAAAAATGGATTCAACAATTGTGTAGTCATAATATCCGAGACGGGCAAGGGGTTTTATTTTGAGAATGTCCAGCTTTCCATCGGGGAGGATGAATTCGTCCCTGATGTGGATGCCCAATACCTCCCCGATGACCACATCCGTCGTCCCCATCTTACCGTTGCCCGGAAGCCGCAGCGTCTGGTGATATCGGCATTCGAACTGAACGGGCGATTCAGCCACCCGATACGGTTTCACGAGCCTGGAGGGTGTCTTGCTCACACCTGCCATCTCAAATTCATCCACGTCCGGGGGAACCTCCTGGGCGGAGATATTCACGGCCTCCCGGAGATCGAAGGTGGCCATATTGTATACGAATTCCCTGGTCTGTTCGGCGTTGACCACCGAATCCTTCCGGCGGCCGGCAGTGTTCTGGTTGGCTGCAAACATGACATAGGGAGGATCAAAGGTGAGGTTCTGGAACTGGCTGTAGGGGGCGAGGTTGGATATGCCATCCACGCTGATGGTGGAAATCCAGCCGATGGGCCGGGGGGTCACGCATGATTTAAAGGGATCGTGGGGCAGTCCATGATTATTCATCCGGGGTTCATAGAACATGATCGCTTTCTCTCCCTGGCTTCATATGGTGAGGATGAATCGCCCGCCGGATCGACGGGCGATTCATCTGTTACACCCCTTATTATTTACTATATGCTTGAATCCGGTCGTGTATGAAATCCACGTATTTCTTTCCCGGCAACCCCTTTTTATCGGCATCCTTGACATAATCATCCAGAACAGGCCTCACCGCCTCGGCCCATTTGGCGCTCTCTTCATCGGAGAGGGGGATAATTTCATTGCCCAGGCTCTTGGCAAATTCCAGACCCGCTTCATCGCTCTTATCCCAGGCAGGTCCGTATTTGACCACCCATTCCTTGTTTACTTCTTCAATCACCTTCTGGACGTCTTTTGGAAGCGAGTTCCACTTTTCAAGGTTCATGACCACAAAAAACCCTGCAGTGTATCCAACGCTGTAACAGAGCGTGGTGGCCTTGACCACCTCTCCCTGCTTCCATCCCTTCAGCACCTCTGAGGGTCCGAATGTTGCGTCGGCGACGCCCTTCTGGAGGGCCTCGTAAACACCGGATTGGGGCAGGGCCACGGGCACAGCGCCCAGGGCGGATGTCATCTTGGCGTTAAATCCGTAAGACCGCACTTTCATCCCCTTGATCTCTTCGAGCGTCCGCACCGGCTTTTTGCTGTGCAGGATGCCCGGCCCGTGGGCGTGAAAATACATCACCTTTACTCTTTTAAAAGGTTTCGGCTTGAACTCATTGTAGAAATCGTTGATCACCCGGGTGGCGACCACGCCGTTGGGATATCCGTTGGGAAGATCGATTGCCTCCATGGCGGGGAACATGCCGCGACTGTATCCCAATACGGAAGTCCCCATATCAGCGATCCCGTCAACGATGCCATTGAAGATTTTGGGGGCGGTCAAGAGGGTTCCACCGGGATAATAGGTGATCTTTACCTTGCCGTTGGTGCGTTTTTCCACCTCTTTGCACCAGCTTTCAGGCAACTGGGACTGGGTGTGGGTGGGTGGGAAAAAATTTGCGTAGCTGATCTCGATCGGTTTGTCTGAGGCTGCATTCCCAAGAGGGGCAAAAAAGAGGCACAACGCCGACGCTAAACAAAAAAGGACGACCCATCTTCTCGCTTGCATAGTATTCTCCTTTCAAAAGCCTGTAAAGGAACAACTCGTTGTTATATCTTCAACCCTTAAACCAACCGCCTTATGGATTCACCCCCTTTCAATTGAATATTCTGCCCGGATACTTTTTGCACCCGCGGATCAGGCTTTCAGGCCCAGATTGCGGCTGATGATCAGCTTCATGATTTCGCTGGTCCCGGCAAAAATGGATAAGGCCCTGACGTCCCGGTATATGCGACAGATACGGTATTCTTCCATGTAGCCGTACCCCCCATGTATCTGAACCGCCTGATAGGCAATACGGTTAACCATCTCCCCAAGCCAGTATTTGGCCATGGAAACCCTCTGAACAATATTTTTTCCGCGGATATGGTCTTCGATGAGACGATCCAGAAAGGTCCGGCCCAGTTCCACTTCAGTGGCCATCTCAGCCAGCTTGAAGGCAATCTGCTGATGATCTCCGATGCGCCGGCCAAAGGCCTCACGGACCTTGGCATAATCAATGGCCTCCTTTAATGCCTCCTCCGCATTGACCTGACATTTGATGCATACCTCAAGCCTCTCCTGCTGGAGCTTTTCCATCATGTATTTAAACCCTGAGCCTACCTCGCCCAGGAGATGGGATGCAGGGACGCGGCAATCATCAAAGAAGAGTTCGGACGTATCCTGCATATGATACCCCATCTTTTCCAGCTTGCGTCCACGCGAAAAGCCGGGGGCATCCTTGTCCACCAGGATCAGGCTGATCCCCCTGTAGCCGGCATCGGAATCGGTCTTTACGGCCACCACAATCAGATCTGCGAAAGCCCCGTTGGTAATAAATGTCTTCTGGCCGCTGATAGCGTATGAATCGCCCTTCCGTACCCCCTTGGTTCGTATGGCGGCCAGATCAGACCCGGCGTTGGGCTCGGTGAACCCGACGGCGGTGATGACCTCGCCCGTTGCGCAACCCGGAAGCCACCTTTCCTTTATCTCAGGCCGGGCATAGGAATAAATATAGGGGGTGACCACGTCGCTGTGGAGGGGGACGCCCACACCAAACCCGTCTCCCCGGATCAATTCTTCGTTGATGATAACCGAATATTCAAACCCGAGACCCAGGCCGCCATACTCTTCCGGAAGCCAGGGGCAGAGGAATCCCTGTTCCCCCATCTTGGACCATAGCGATCTGGGGACGGCCCGATCCGCCTCCCACTGGGGGACATTGGGGGTGATTTCCCTGGCGACGAATTTTTTGAATGTGTCCCGAAATATCTGATGCTCTTGGGTGTAAATGCCCTGTTCCATAATCTCAGCCTCTGGAGTGATCTTCAAAAAAATATCAAAGAAACTAATTGGTTAAAAGCCTTACTCTCGGGTTTAGAAATCTCTCGGGAGTTCCGGCGGGTTCAGCCTTCCAATGAAGAAGATGGCGTGCCAGGATATGCGTCGGCAAAAAGGGATTGCTGATCAATCACGTCCCTCGAGAGGGGTGCCTCGCGCCAGCCTCTGAAATATTCGAGGTGCAGGGCTGTAGTGAACGAGGCAGTAAGCATAAACGCATTTCCCCGATAAAGAAGGGTTGCAGGTATTCCCGAAACTCTTTTTAGATAAAACTGATATCATGTAATATGGTATTACATATAATGTCAAGCCAAAAACATGACACCATCTTATCTGCGGTAATCCGGCATTCTCGGCGCGGGTTAATGAGGGTAAGCCGGCTGTGGCAGTCCCGCGGGTCAGCCATTTTCGCCATTAGTTAATGTCTGAACGAAAACCCGGAAATCCAAAAAGGTTGGAATCGAAAACTTGGTTTTATTAATTTCAACTCTATTCCATCAATTCGGAATTCGCAATTCCTCAATTCGCAATTGTGCCTGAATCACGCCAAGGCGTGATTTTCGTTCAGGCACTGGTTAATAGATCCCCTCCTTACATCCGGCCGCAATCGTCTTTCCCAGCTCGTCACACTGAATGAGGATCTCTCCGTCTATCTCCCCCCTGGCCACCACCGGATCGTATACCTTCTTGAACCGGTACCCGATGCAGATCCGCTCGATATGGTTCACGGCCCCGGTCCCGTCATTGCCTGCACTCACAAAGACGACATAGGGCTTCTTGAAGATCTCTTTTCTGTCCCGGGTCTTTTCATAGGTCCGGTCAAAAAAATCCTTGATCATCCCGGCCATATACCCGAAGTACTCGGGCGAACCGATGGCCAGACCGTCACAGTTGAGGAGATCGTCGATGCCGGCCTCGACCGCCTGCCTGAGGGTGACCGTAACCCCTTCAATGGCGCTGGCCCCGGCGGCCACGGCCTCGGCCATCTGCCGGGTATGTCCGGATTGGGAGTGATAGATAATCAGGATATTGCACATGATGCGGTTCCCCGGCCGTCAGTTCAAAACGGCATTCTGAAACAGGCGATGCCAAATATGATTCCCAGTGTGGAGATATTTCGCGATGTTTTCTCCGGCCGCGGCATGCGGGCCTTCTCCGCAGGCGCACGTCCACGGGCCCTGAATTTCTCTGCAACGTGCGAAGAAGTTTGTCCGTGGAGGTCTCTTTCCAAGAAGCTGCAAAAACCGGATACAGCTCCCGGGGACGGCAGCAGGGCTTTAAACTGCGGCGCGTTACAGCCCCGAGAACAGGCTTTCAAATAACGGTCGTTCTTGCTGCCTATTCAAAATGATATTCAAAGTCGGGGGGTGTCGCCGAGCGTTATGTAACCATTTTAATGCAGCTTCTTGGAAAGATACCCCCACGGGCGTCCGGCCGCCTTAGACTCTTCGTCTGTTGATTCTCTGCAACCTGCCAAAAAGTCTGCCCGCGTCAAGAACGCATCTGGGGAGTATACGGAGCAGGCCCTCATAAATCAAGCGGGTTCGTGCAAGCCGAAAGCGCCTTTGTCGTTGATATGAAAATTTGAGCGTGATATACAAATTGTAAATTGAGGGCAGATGGGACAGCCCATGACTGACGGCGCATGGTTTCAGGAGGTCGCGGACCATTGCCCCCGCGAGAAAACAACTCCCCTGCGCTTCACCGTCCAAAGGTCCTGCAATAAATGAAGGTCGCCACATTCAATGTCAATTCCATCCGCGCGAGACTTCCCATCGTCCTGGGCTGGCTGGAGCGGGAGGCCCCGGATGTCCTCTTTCTCCAGGAGACCAAGGTCCAGGATGGGGATTTTCCGGTGGAAGCCGTGAAAGGGGCCGGGTACCATGCGGTCTTTCGTGGGCAGAAATCCTACAACGGGGTGGCTATTCTGAGCAGATCCCCGTTGACTGACGTGCAGACCGGACTCCCTGTGCAAGGCATGGACGACGCGCGGTTCATCAGCGGAGGCCTGGGGGATATTGAGGTGATCAACGTATATGTGCCCCAGGGATTTGTGGCCGGCTCAGACAAATTCCGGTTCAAGCTGGCGTGGCTCGAGCATCTCCTGGATCATATTACCGCTCATTATACCCCGTCTTCCCGGCTCCTGGTGGCAGGGGATTTCAATGTGGCCTACTCGGCCATGGATGTCTTCGACCCTGAGGGGTTATGGGGGCAGGTGGGATTTCATCCGGATGAACAGGCCATGCTCCAGGGTCTTCTTGACTGGGGCCTGGTGGATATCTTTCGCAGACATATTACCAGCGGGAATCACTATACCTTCTGGGATTATCGGATCCCGAACGGCTTCAAACGAAACATGGGATGGCGGATCGACTATATCCTGGCTACGGCCCCTCTGGCCGAACGATCCCGGTCCGTCTGGATCGACAGGGAGGCAAGGGCCATGCAAAAACCCTCTGACCACACCTTTCTCGTGGCGGAATTTGACTGAAAGGACGACAGTTGCATGAAACTGGAATTTATTGATGCGCGGGACCTGCCGGATGCCTGGTTTCAGTGCGTTTACCGGTTGCTCGAGACCGGAAGGGAGTATGTGATCGACCGGGGCAGTTATGTGGGCCAGAAGCGGCTTGAATTTGATTATGTCACCATTCAGATCCGGTATCCCGGAGTGCGGCCGCTCATCCCCGATATCCCTCCGGCCCTCGGCATCCCCAATCCTGTGGCCGAGGGATACCTGGAGGAATACCTCCCCTACCTCATGACATCGGCCAGGCAGCCGGGAGAGGAGTATACCTATGGCCAATACCTTGAGCCGCAGATTGCCGAGGTCATACGCATGTATCAGGAAGACGGTTTTGAAACCAACCAGGCCTACATGACAGTGGGCGATCCAGGGGCCGTTTATTTGGCCGATCCGCCCTGCCTCCGGGGGATCGATACCCGGGTCAAGGAGGGAAAACTCCATTTCATTGTATATTTCAGATCGTGGGACCTCTGGAACGGTCTCCCGGCAAATCTGGGGGCCATCCAGCTCTTGAAGGAGTATATGGCGGCCAGCATCGGCGTGGAAGACGGGGAGATCATCGCGGCCAGCAAGGGGCTTCACCTGTACGATTATGTCTGGGAACTGGCCCAGCTGAGGACGATGCGGCGTCAGCAGATGGAAAGGTAGAAATTGGAATAGAGGGGAGTCCTCATCCCCGCATCCAACTTCTCTCCCCCACGCTCATACACCGCGTTCCCACGTCCTGCGGGGGAACGCATCATGCGTAGGGAAATCCCTTCCAGAAGTCCTTGTCTTTATATCTCCAGTCTTTTTCAAACTTCTGGTCATAAAGGTCCGCGAACCGGTCGATCCAGCGCCACCAGGTGGTCTTTCCCTTCTCTTCCGCTTCCAGGACATCATCCAGATAGGTGACGATGTCGATCATCCTGTCCTTGGGCACATATAGGGCCGCTCCCTTCTGGTGCGACTTCATGGTGTCTTCAGGGGTAAAGGCGTGGGCCGTCAGCATGATGGCCGTAATTTGTTTCTCGTTGGCGATTTTCAGAAGCTCATATCCATTCACCCCCATGATATCCAGGACGGCGATGTCGAAATGCTGCGTCTCCATGAGCTTTTTTGCATCTTCAAAGGTGCCGGCCGTGGTGATCTTGGCCGTGGACAGCAGATCCTCCAGGGTTTCCAGGACATCCGGTTCATCATCCACGATCAGGATCCGTTTTCCCTTGATCAAGTCCTTCTTGGTCATCGTCTCTCCTCCTGCAAAGGGTTAACCTGCCAGACTTTATAACTCATTTTTCCATAAACCTCATCTAATTTTTCATCCCTCTGTACAAAAAACAGGTTCCGGGATACACTCGGATCACTGAATGCGGAGTGACGAGTTGGGAGTTGAGAAACAATGTCATTAGTTCAAGAACACTTCGATGTGTCCTTGACGTCACCCCGGCGGAGGCCGGGGGTCCGGAGTGACGCGAATCCCGCAACAAGACCGGATTCCGGATTTCGCCAAAATGACGTTGGAAATATCCATGCCGAATAAGGCCGCTCTGTGGTTAAGGACAGCAGAGCCTCCAGGGGACACCTTGAAAACAGATCTGAAGGGGCTGAACGCCCTTGAAACAGAACAATGGGCCGTTGAACACGGTCTTGCGCCCTACCGGGGGAGGCAGATCCGGCACTGGCTCCTGAACCGGCTTGCCGTATCCTGCGATGAGATGCAGAACCTCCCGAAACCCGTCCGGGCCCTTGTCATGGAAAAGGCCCTCATTGCGCCGCTCGAAGAGGTGAAGACCTTAATCTCTGAGGACGGGACCCGGAAATATCTCTTCAGGCTCCGGGACGGCCACCTGATCGAATCGGTCCTTATCCCCGAGCGGGACCACCTTACCCTCTGCATCTCTTCCCAGGCAGGCTGTGCCATGGGGTGCCGTTTCTGTCTCACAGGGAAGCAGGGGTTCAAGAGAGACCTGGCGCCATCGGAGATCATTGAACAGATTATCCTGATCAAACGGTCGCTGGTCTTGCGGGAGCGGTTGACCAATATCGTGCTCATGGGGATGGGAGAGCCCCTTGCCAATTATGATGCCGTGATCAGGGCAATCGGAAACATGGTGGCCGCGGATGGGATGAATCTGTCTCACAAGAAGATAACCCTCTCCACCTGCGGTCTGGTCCCGGGGATCATGCGGCTGGGACAGGATACGACGGTCAACCTGGCGGTCTCCCTGAATGCGGCCGACGATGCGACCCGGAGCCGGCTGATGCCCGTCAACCGGAAATACCCTATCGGCCGTCTTATTCAGGCGTGCAGGGAGTTTCCCCTTCCCAATCGGCGGATGATCACCTTTGAGTACATCCTGATCCACGGCGTCAACGATCGGGACGAGGATGCCCTGAGGCTGACAGGACTTCTTTCGGGGCTCCGGGCCAAGATCAATCTCATCCCGCTGAACGCCTCATCGGGCGCCGACATGTCCCCGCCGCCGATGGAGCGGATCCTTCGGTTCCAGGAGATCCTGGCCGGCCGCCATTTCACGGCCATGATCCGAAAAAGCAAGGGGAGGGACATCCTGGCCGCATGCGGCCAGCTGACCGGGACATATGCGGCGTCAAGTGATCCCAAGTGACTGAAGTGAGCTAAAGTGCCTAAAGTGCCTAAAGTTGAGGAACGGCAATAAGCAATGCGCCAAAAGGTGAAAGGGCAAACTTGAAAGCAACCGGAAACGTGCAACCTGTGACCAGCAAACATGAGCCATCAGCTATCCGCTATCAGCTATCATCCAGTATCCAGCATCCAGTAACGAGTAACGAGAACACGAGGACCTGATGAGAAAACTGAATCCCGACCATATCGCGGCCGTTGCCGGCCGCGTCAACGCCTGTCCCTATTTCAGCCTCCTCTCCATGGAGATAATCACCCTCGGCCCCGGCACGTCTCTGCTGAAGATAGACGTACAAGAGAAGCATCTCCAGCCCTACGGGATCGTCCACGGAGGGGTCTACTCCTCCATGATCGATGCCGCGGGTTTCTGGGCCAGCTATACGGAGATCGAAGACCCTCTTGCACTGACCACCGTGGAGATGAAGTTGAATTACCTTGCCCCTGCAGCAGGCGGCATATTCACGGCAAGGGGAAAAGTGATTAAAACCGGAAAGACCATCTGCCTGGCCGAAGCGGCCATCTTGGATGAGAAGAAACGGCTCCTGGCCCATGGAACGGCCACCATGATGGTCCTGGAGTCCCTGCAATTGCAGGGACAGTCCGGTTTTCCGCCCAAGTTTTTGGATTAGCCGGCTTCGGGGGATGCCCCCTGCAGACAGTGGGCAATCTGGCGGGCCAGGAGGGGGGCGTTTCCGGCGGCCCGGTTGTTGACGATAACCGTGATGGGGGTTCCTGCATCCATGGCCGTGGTGATCATCCGTTGGGTGTCCTCCACCATTCCGGGGGTCTGCATCCCCTTGATCAGCGCATTAAAGGGATGGGCCCGGGCATAGGCGTCCTCGTATCGCAACTCCCTCGGGGTCATCAGGCGGATCATTGCACTTTTTTGATTAAAAAACCGCTTCCCTCCCATGGAAAACTGTCTGGAGAGCGGCGGGAGCCAGGTCCAGTGGGACAGGACCTGCCCTACCCCGTATGTTTTCAGGACCTCAAAGACAGGACCGGTCAGCAGGGCCTCGGTGCGAAGCTCCACGTGGTACCGGTCGTCCTCTGGAATGGCCTTGAAAAAGGTTTCCAGGGCGGCGGCCGTTTCTCCGGGAGGGGTCCGGCTGTCCTTCCGCTGGTATTCCTGCTCAAAGACAATGGCATGGAGCCAGGGATTCAAAAGGGCTACGGCCGGTTCATAGAACTGCCGGATAAACACATGGGGATTCAGATAGGATTCGTTCTCAACACGGCCGGATCCCCGGTACAGGTGTTTCGCAAAAATGACCTGGGGCGCCTTCAGGACCAGCCGATCCCCGTCCTGAAGGTGCCGGCAATAGGTTTCAAGGAGGTGAAAGACCCGGGTGGGGTCCCCGTTCGTTTCCCGCAGGGGCATATAAAAGGTGAAATCCAGTTCGAGTGCCCTGAAGTGTTCAAAATATTCCCGGACAGAGGCCACGGGAAGGACCTCTTCCACAAAGGTCTTCCCCCCCACTTTCTTGGTCCGCCGGGTGATCCCCCCGGCATACCGTTCCCGGGTATAGATCTGACCCAGCCAGCCGGCATACCGGTCGCTGGCGGTCCCCAAAAACAAAAGGGGATGGAGGTCCCGAAACTGAAACGCGTCAATCCCGGCCATATCGGAGGTTTCCCTGTCCATTCATCCGTTCAGGCCGGTTCTACCCTGCAGGGAACATATCTGTGCAGCGGCGTGGCCGCGATCCGGTCCCTGTGGTGATTGCGGGTCAATTGATTGACATTGACCCCATAGACCCTGCCGTCGTATTCAAGACCGAATCCATGGGGGATCATGACCGTACCCGGGGCCGGAATGTCCGAGATCTCCACAGGCAGGCTGGCCCTGGAGGCCTCGGTCACGATCCATGCCGCTTCCCCGTCCCGAATATTGAGGGCCCCTGCGTCTTTCGGGTTCATGAGAAGGGTGCAGACCGGCTCATGGTCATTCCATGCAGGGTCCCGCATGATGCTGTTGGCGGTATAGGGGAAATGCCGCCCTGCCACCAGCACCATCGGGAAAGCGTCGTTTTTGAGGGCGGCCCTCTCCGGTTCCGGAGCGATCTCCTCCATCCAGCCGGCCAGTTCCTCGATGTAGAGGTGGATACGCTTGTCCGGGGTCTTCAGTTCCTCGAGGTTTTGATCCGGGTCCAATTTTCCGATCAGGATCCCTTCGGGGTGATCCAGGAGACCCTGAAACAGATCGTCCCCCAGAAACGGCGCTACCTCATATCCGGCCCGGGTCAACGGCTCCACCGCGTGCGGGGGGTACATGAGCATCAGACCCCAGACCGCTGCCAGGTGGGCGGAATGAAGAGACGGCCCCAGGGTGTCGGCCACCACAAGCGGGAGCATCCGTGCGGCCTTCCTGTCCCCCCCTGTGAACTTGAGGAGTTCCAGGGCAAAGGCCTTTCTGTCTCCCTGCGCAGCCTCATACAGAGACGGGGGGATGTCCGGCATGAGTCCCAGCTTTTTGGCCAGCCGCAGGTAGATCTCCCCCTCCTCCAGAGGGTCCCCCAGTGCCTCGCAGGAGGGATGCCGGAGCTGGAAGTAGACCTCGGGAAAGGTGAGGCTGAAAAAGGCGGCATCCCATTTTTCAAAGGCCGATGCGGCCGGAAGCACATAGTGACTCATGGCCGCGGTCTCTGTCAGGGCGATCTCGATGGTGACCAGCAAATCGAGGGCCTTGAACGCCTCGTTGTAGGCCGAGGTGTCGGCGTAGGACCTTAAGGGATTGGACCCGCTGATGATCATGGCCCTGAGACGGTCCTTATTCCGGGACATGATTTCCTCCGGCACCACATTGGGGGGAAAATATCCCATGATGGCGGGGATCCCGGTTTCCATGGTGCGCCACGTCCCCGGGTCCCGTTCATCGGAATGAGGCCCCATCGGCATCAGGTGTCCCGCAAACACGTTGCCTCCGGGCGTGCCGATACGGCCGCAGACCGCCATGAGGAGCATCTCGAGATACGAGTTCAAGGTGCTCTGCCTGTCCATGAGGAGCCCCAGATCGGTCCTCATGGCGGTGGGCTCCGCGGCGTAGATCCGGGCAACCTCCCTGACCGCGTGGCCGGTGACGCCGCAGACCTCGAGCGCGGCAGCCACATCCCACCCCTTGAACCACGATGAGATCCTGTCGAATCCAACGGTATTGTCTTCGATGTAGGTCCTGTCTTCCCATCCCTCCTGAAGGATGATGGCGATCATGGACTTCAGGAAGAGGGCGGCCGTGCCGATCCGGATCTGGATGTGTTGGTCCGCCCGTTGGGCCGTCTCGCTCCTCAAGGGGTCCACCACAATAAGCTGTTTTTGCGGATCTTTTGCAAACGCGGTGATCCGGTTTCTGGCCCGGTTGACGCCGGCATTGCTGACATATCCGTTCCAGCCGATCACCAGAAAATTCCTGGCCCGGTCCAGATCAGGGACCAGATGGAGGTGCTGCCTTCCGTAGGCCCTCCCGTTGATCCAGAAAAGCCCGGTTAATTCCTGGGCCAGGGGTGAGTAGTGATATTGGGAACCCAATGACGTGAGGAGGGTCCGTCCGAAAGCGGTCTCCATATGGCTCCCCTGACCCCCGCCGCCCATATACGCCAATGACCGCGGACCATGGGTCCTGACAATGGTGTCCAGTCTTTCGGCGATTTCGGCGATGGCCTGGTCCCAGCCGATCTTCCGAAATCCATCCCCGTCCCGCTTCAGGGGATGGGTCAGGCGCTCCTTATGGGCCTGATAATGCGCGATCCGCATCCCTTTTCGGCAGATATACCCCTTTGTCCTCGGATGGGCCTTATCGGGCCTCACCTTCACAATCCGGTTGCCTTCTGTGAGGACTTCAAGGCCGCAATTGTGATAGCAAAGCGCACAAAATGTCTTTTTCCATTCCACCATATCCGCCTCCTCTCTGACACCCTGTTATGGGACGCGGGGTACCCGCTTCTCTGCCCGGTTCAATCTTGATGGTCTCGTAAAAAGTCAGGAAATGTCATTTTCGTCAATCAGTTACAAAACCTCTGGACCCCGTTTTTCAACGGGGTGACGACTTTTTACGAATGCATCAATCTTTATTTCCCAAAAATCCCAAAAAATCAATAGTTGTGAAAGGGGTTGAAATACGCTAATTTGGCCATCAAAACAGTCCGGCCCCGGGTGCGGCGTCTTTTCCCGGATAAAGGGCCATGATGTGTGTTCCCTCACTGCGTCATCGACTCCCGGCAGTGCGCCGTCGCCTGATGAACTCGAAAGCGGATAGCCGCAACCAAAACGGCTGTGTGCTGTCCCGTGATTCCGGCATGTCCCTGGCCGGAATCCGGTCCCCCGTACTTCTGGATTCCGGCTGGAATCGTGCCGGAATGACAGAATGCTAAGTACATGTTGTCATAAATACGATGACGCACTTCGCCACCTTGGATCCCGGCTTTCGCCGGGATGACAAGAAGTGATTATTGCCCGTCATTCCTGCGGAGGCAGGAATCCAGAGAAGCGAGTATCAACATACGATCCAATTGAGAAATACGTCACCGTATTTATGATCCAGAGCACTAAGCGTGCAGTGGAAGGGTGGCCATATTTTCTTGTTTTTCATGACAGAAGACCAGGGAATAAGCCACTAATATGCCCGGTGATACGGTCTTCGGCAAGCAAAATGATGATGAATATGAGGTCACATGTAACCAAGATTGCACGTCTGGTGCTCCAGGGACTCCTCATCCTGGGCATCTCCTTCCTGTTGGGTGAGATTACCGTACGTACCTATCATTATTTTAACCCCCTGTTCATTTTTTTTGATGATTCCTATAACCGGTTTCGGGGGAGACCCTTCTCCTATGACTGGGATTTCAAGCTCAACTCTCAAGGATTCAAGGACACGGAATTTGGTCAAAAAGATGATGATGCCTATCGTATTTTGGGCATCGGAGACTCGTTTGCGTATGGCGTCGTCCCATATGCATACAATTATCTGACCCTTCTCGAGTCCCAACTCAGGGAAGAAGGCCTGAGGGCCGAGGTATTCAATATGGGGATTCCGAGTATCGGGCCGAAAGACTACTTTTCCTTGCTGATACGGGAAGGCCTTCAGCTCCGGCCGGATATGGTGCTGTTGTCGTTTTTTATCGGCAACGATATCCTCGAAAGTCACAGAGACCGGAAATGGTATTCCTACTCTTACGTGGCGTCCTTGATTCATTATATGGTGAAAATCCGGCCGAAATACGAAGGCCGGATAATTCACGGCAAAAATGTGTATTGTGATACCTGTCCCACCTTTGCTCCAGAACTTTATCTGCAGATTGAATCAGATCGAAGCCGCATCTATATGACCGCGGACGCGGATACCCCCCCTTTTGACGAGGCGCTGGACTGCTTGAGGCAACTCCGGGATGTGTGCCGAAAAAACGGGATTGACCTGGTTGTGGTGCTGATTCCGGACGAAGTCCAGATCAACGACGTCCTCCAGAGGGAGGTCCGCAACCGGCTTTCAGTAAATCAAAGCAGGTGGAATATACAACTTCCAAACAACATACTGACTGCCGGATTGAAAGAGATGGGGGTCGATTATGTGGATTTATATCCGCATTTTGTCAAAGAGGCCGAAGAGAACCGGTTGTATAAGCCGCGGGATACCCATTGGAATATTGCCGGAAATCAGTTCGCTGCTGATATCATTTCAAATCATCTCCGCGGGTATGTAACCAAATAAAATATCGCGTATCTCTTACCGGAGTCCCCTTTTTGCAATATAATCCGGTTCATGGTATTTTTTAACCCTACAACGCAACTTGCCACTCCGTCATTCCGGCGAAGGCCGGAATCCAGCCAGAGGGAGATGCAAGATGGCTTATTTTTGGTTCGGTGCTTATATAAGGAGTCCTGGATGCCGGTCGAAGATCCCGTACTTGCGGGGATCAAGTCCGGCATGACAGGATGCAAAATAGGGTGATCTCGGTAACATTCGTTGTAGGGTTAAGAATAGAAGACATTATTTAAATTGATGATCGGAATTTGCAAATTGTGCAGATTTGTCGGTATAATTTCCCATACATCGTGAATCCCTTTTTCAGGCAACGAGGAATCAGATTATGGCTGAAGACCTTGAATCCTTTGTGAAAAAGCTTCAATCAGAGGGGATCGATGCGGCCAAAGCGGCCGCTGAAAGGGTGAGGAAAGAGGCCGAGGAAAGGGCCGAAGAGATCCTCGCCTGCGCCCGTGAGGAGGCGGAAAAAATAGTTCAACAGGCCCGGGAGGAGGCAGCGCAACAACACTCCCGTGCCCGGTCTGAGCTGAAGATGGCCGTGAGGGATACCGTGCTCCGTCTTCGGGAATCCCTCGGCCGCGCCATGTCCGCGGTAATCGCGCAGAGGGTCAAAGAAGGGTTTGAAGACGGTTCCTATCTGAGGAAGATCATCAGGGACGTGGTCACGGCCTATGCCCATGGGGATGCGGGCCGGGAGAGACAGGTGGAGGTGCAGGTCTCCAGGGATATGACGGATGACTGGGTCCGGGACGTCCTGAAGGATCTCTCTCACCAGCTTCATCAACCGGATAACACCCGGGTGAAGGCGGTCCTCTCCAGGGCCGGCTTTGATTACCGGGTCGATGGCGCCACCATTGAGGTAAGCCCCGAGTCGGTGACAGAGGCCCTGCTGGAGATGGTGAATCCAAATCTGCAGGGGATCATCAGCGAGGCGTTAACAGGCGAGACCGCGTGAGATCCGGACCATGGGGCGAAAACACTACTATCTCCTCACCGCCCTTCCGTCGCTTATGCAGTTTGGAAGCGCTCCCCCCCTTGGGAAATCGGAATTTCTCACCATGGTGCGGGATTCCGGGGGGCCCGGATCTGCCGTGGAAGTGCTGCTGCTGGGGGATGATCTCCTTGAGCGGGAAGCGGTCCTGAGCGGTGAGATAAACCTAGATGAGGTGGACCTGAGTGTCCTTTCCGCGGCCCAGGCCTCCGGGGCCCGCCCCCTGCCGGAATTCCTGATCGCCAGGGGGCCGCAGGATGAAAAGGTCTCCCGGGAGGTCCTTTCCGTGGACATCCTGTGGGGCCGCTATTTTCATTATGCCGCCAATATGGCCGACCGCCTGGGGAGCCGCTTTCTGGGCGACTGGGTGGCCTATGAGGTGGGCCTGAGAAACGCCCTTGCCCGGGAGCGTGCAGCCACGCTGGGCCTGGATGCACGGCCCTATCTGGTGGCGGAGGAGCTGGGAAATCCCGGCGCGGTTTTTCACCGGGAACTGGAGGCATGGAAACGGGCGCCCGACCCCCTGGCAGGTCTCGAGGCCCTGGAGCGGGTTCGCTGGCAATGGCTTGAGGAACAGACGCCCTGGTACGATTTCGGGGATGACGAGGTGCTCGCATACGGGGCCAAGCTCCTGTCGCTGCTTCGTTGGCGCCGGATACTCCGGGACGAACATGGGGAAAAGGGAGTGTCGTGAGGGGCAGAATCATAGCTGTATTCGGTAATATGGTCATTGCAGAGACCGAAGGCGAGGTCACAAAGAATTCCGTAGGCGTATGCCACCGCCGGGATGGTGTGTCTCTTTTGTGTGAGATCATCCGCATCCGTGGAAACCGGGCGGACCTGCAGGTCTTTGAAGAGACCCGGGGCCTGCGCATCGGAGACCGGGTGGAGTTCAGACCGGAGATGCTCTCGGCAACCCTGGGACCGGGTCTCTTGGGCCAGATCTACGACGGTCTTCAGAAGCCCCTGCCCCGGCTGGCGGAAAAGAACGGGTATTATCTGACCCCGGGGAGCGATATGCCGGCCCTGGACACGGAACGTGAGTGGGAATGGACGCCCCGGGTTCGCCCCGGAGAGATTGTCCTGGCAGGGGATGCCCTGGGGAGCGTGCCTGAAGGGATTTTCGATCATCCGATCATGGTCCCCTTTGGCTGGACCGGCGAGTTTACGGTGGAGGAGGTCACAAAGGCGGGGACCCATACCATCGACGATACCGTCGCCGTGCTCGGGGACCCTGAAGGACATGAGCGGACCGTTTCCATGCAGCAGTCCTGGCCTGTCAAGCGGCCCCTCTGCGTGGCCGGAAAACGGATGATGCCCAGCGACCCGCTGGTCACCCGCATCCGCATTATCGATTCCATGTTTCCCATTGCCCGCGGGGGGACCTACTGCATTCCCGGACCCTTCGGCGCAGGGAAGACCGTGCTTCAGCAGGTCACCTCCCGCAATGCAGAGGTGGATATCGTCATCATTACGGCCTGCGGGGAACGTGCCGGCGAGATAGTGGAGACCATCCGGGAATTCCCCAAACTGGAAGATCCCCGCACCGGCAGGAGCCTCATGGAAAGGACCATCATCGTGTGCAATACATCGGCCATGCCGGTGGCTGCCCGGGACGCCTCCGTCTATACCGGCATCACCCTGGCGGAATATTATCGCCAGGCCGGGTTGCACGTCCTGTTTCTGGCCGATTCCACCAGCCGATGGGCCCAGGCCATGCGGGAGATCTCCGGGCGGCTGGAGGAGATCCCCGGAGAGGAGGCCTTTCCCGCCTATCTGGAGAGCCGCATCGCCGGATTCTATGAGCGGGCCGGGATGATCCGGCTGCGCAACGGAAAGGAGGCCTCGGTGACCATCGGCGGCACGGTGAGTCCGGCCGGGGGAAATTTTGACGAACCGGTCACCCAGGCCACCCTCAAGGTGGTGGGGGCCTTTCACGGGCTCAGCCGTGAACGGAGCGACGCCCGCCGGTATCCGGCCATCGATCCGACGGACAGTTGGAGCAAATACCGGGGGATCATCGATCCGGAAAAGACGGCCTGGGTCCGGTCCCTTTTGCGGCGCAGCGAAGAGGTGCGCCAGATGATCGCCGTGGTGGGGGAAGAAGGGACCCCGATGGACGATTTCACCCTCATGCTCAAGGCCGATTTTTTTGACGCCGCCTACCTCCAGCAGAACGCCTTTGACCCGGTGGACGGGGCCACCCCCAGGGAGCGGCAGCAGTTCGTGTTTGACAAGGCCCTGGAAATCCTGCATCTCCATTTTGAATTCAAGCATAAGGACCAGGCCCGGGAAGTGATGGTTCGGATCACCAGCCTGTTTCGGAACTGGAATTACCTGGCATGGGACCCCGGCGTCCTCCTTCCTGACCAGGCCCCGGAAAGCCGGGGGCAGGACTCGGAGTTCAAGCGGCTGCTGGAAGAGATCGACGGGTTTATCCGCACCATGGGGGGGGCGGCCGATGAGAAGCGGGAAGGAGGGCGCTTCGAACATACCGGGCGTGAAATAGAGGGAGGAGGGGGGCCTGGGGAGGAAGAGGAGGATCACCGCAGCGGGCTGCACAAGTGCGTCAAGTCGGTGAGGGGAGATGGAAGGCCGCGGAGCAGGAAGACGCTGACAGGAGAATACCCGGATTGGGAAGAGGAGGAGTCCGGATCATAGACATGAAAAGAAATACGGCATTCAGGTTGGAAGTACGCCATGCGAAAATACTATGATGAAATTACCCGTATCGCCGGAAGCGTGGCCACGGTCCGGGCCCGGGACGTGGGGTATGACGAACTGGCGGTTATTTACACCTCCTTTGGGCCGTCCCTGGCCCAGGTGATCCGTCTGGAAGCGGATGAGGTGAGCTTTCAGATCTTCGGGGGCACGGAAGGGGTTTCCACCGGGGACCGGGTCCGGTTTCTGGGGCGGCCCATGCAGGTCTCATTTTCTTCATCCCTCCTGGGCCGTGCGTTCGACGGGTCCGGCAGACCTCGGGACAACCGGCCGGAAATCCGGGAAGGAGTGATCGATATCGGGTCCCCGGCGGTGAATCCGGTGAAACGGAGACAGCCGGACCGGATGATCCATACGGGCATTCCGATGATCGACGTCTTCAACACCCTGGTGGAATCGCAGAAACTCCCCATATTTTCCGTTGCCGGCGAACCCTACAACGACCTCCTCTCCCGGGTGGGCCTCCAGGCGGACGCGGATGTGATCCTGTTGGGCGGCATGGGGCTCCGCTATGATGATTATCTGACCTTTCGCAGCACCTTTGAGCAGGGGGGGGTGCTGGAGCGGACCATCATGTTTATTCATACGGCCGCGGATCCAGTGGTGGAGTGTCTCCTGGTCCCGGACCTCTGCCTGGCTGTGGCAGAGCAGTATGCGCTGGAGGGGAAGCGGGCCCTAGTGCTTCTCACGGATATGACCGCCTTTGCAGACGCCCTCAAGGAAATCGCCATTACCATGGAACAGGTCCCGTCCAATCGGGGATATCCGGGCGATCTGTATACGCAGATGGCCCGGAGATACGAAAAGGCCGTTGATTTTGACGGGGCAGGGTCCATGACCGTTCTGGCCTGCGTGACCATGCCCGGCGACGATGTGACCCACCCGGTCCCGGACAATACCGGATATATCACGGAAGGCCAGCTCTATCTGCGCAACGGGCGGATCGAGCCGTTCGGGTCCCTCTCCCGGCTCAAGCAGCTGGTGAACGGCGCCACCCGGGACGATCATCGGGCCATCATGGACGCCTGTATCCAGCTGTATGCCCAGTGCGACGACAGCCGCGAAAAGCAGGAGATGGGATTTGAGATGTCTGCATGGGACAGGAAACTCCTCGACTACGGGAATCTGTTTGAACGTAAAATGATGAATCTCCATGTGAATCTTTCTCTGTTCGATGCCCTGGACCAGTGCTGGGAGATCCTTGCGCAATGTTTTACCGCGGAAGAGACCGGGATTCGGAATACCATTGTTAAACAGCACTGGCCGGGGGGATGAGGAGGGGAAATGATTCAATGGGTCTCAGCTTTACGCCTTGAGTTCCGGACCTTCAGCAATCCCCCGGGGATCGTTTCACTTCCTTTAAGAAACCGGTATCCTGGCTGAGGGGAAGACCGAATGCCCAAGCCCAGAAAAAAGATCAAGTTCACCTGGGCCGCGCTCAAGGAAGAGCGAAATGCCCTGAGGCGCTTTGAACTCTATCTGCCCACGCTGCAGCTGAAACAGCAGCAGCTTCAACTGGCCCTGGGCCTGGTTTTGCGTGCACAGGAGGAGGCCCTTGACGCCCTTTCGTCCGTGGAAGCAAGGATCAGCGGGCATCAGGGGGTGTTTCGGGACAGGGGAGGGGTCAATATAGAGAAGATGGCTAAACCCGAACACGTCATCACCGGGATGAAAAACATGGCCGGGGTGCGTGTGCCGGCCTTTGAGTCTGTCTCGTTCCCCGAGGCCGTATACAGCCTCTTCGGAACCCCCCCCTGGGTGGACAGGGCTTTGGAGGATCTGCGGGAGAAGGGCCGGCGGGTGTCCCGGCTGAAGGTGGTGGAACAGCAGAAGGAATTGATCGAGGCCGAACTCAGGAAGGTGATGCAGCGGGTGAACCTGTTTGAAAAGATGATTATTCCGCAGACAGAGGAGAACATTCGGCGGATCCGTATCGCCCTGGGGGATGCCATGACCGCGGCGGTGGCCCGGGCCAAGATCGCAAAGGCCAAGCTGAACGCGCGGGAGGTGCAAAGACGGTCGGAGGAGGGACGCCCATGATCGTCTCCATGTCCCGCGCCCATATCGTGGCCCGGAAGGGGGATCAGGAGCAGTTGCTGGATCACCTGGGCCGCCTGGGACTTCTCCATGTGGAACCGGTGGATCCTCACAATGCCGTTCCCGAACCGGCGACGCTTCAGGAAATGGCCGACCTGAACCGCGCCGTACAGATCCTGTCCGCCATCCCCCCGCAAAAAGGCCCCGGAACGGATCAGCGGCCTGTGGACACGGCCCGGGGGGTCATCCGGTTGGAGGCCGGATTGCGTGAAAAAGAGTCCCGGCTCAAGGCCCTGTACCAACAGGCCAGGGAATTGGCGCTGTGGGGGAATGTCCGGCGCCAGGAGCTTTTGCAGCTCAAGGATATGGGGATCATCGTTCACTTCTTTGCCGTACCCGAGTCCCGGATACCCGACATAGAGGCCGAATGCGTGGAGGTCGTCGGGGATCTGCAAGGCGGTCGGCGGCTGGTGGCCGTGGTCCGGCGGAAGGGGACGGCCGCCCTGCCCGAAGAGGCCGAATTGATGCGGATTCCGCAGCAGGACCGGCCGTCTGTCCTGGCCATGGCCGCGCAGGTGGATGCGGAGATCAAGGCGGATTCCCGAAGGCTGGCCCGCCTCGCGGGTCAGATGACCGCCCTTGAAAGGGCGCAAGCGGCATTGGCAGCGGATCTGGAATACCAGATCGCGCGGCAAAGCGGTCTGGTTTTGGGAGACCTCTTTGCGGTTCAGGGATGGATTCCCAGCCATCGGGCCGAGGGCCTTGCCTCGGGGCTCCGGGAGGTTCAGATCCCTGCGGCGGTAGAAATACGCGACGCCCGGCAAGGGGAGCATCCGCCCAGCCTGATCCGCTACCCCCTCTGGGCAAGGCCTGTCAAGGCCCTGTTCGATCTGTTGGGGACGCTTCCGGGGTACCGCGAAATGGACCTTTCGCCCTTTTTCATGGCGGCCCTCCCCCTGTTTGCCGCCATGCTCATCGGCGATGCCGGATACGGGGTCTGCATCACCCTGACAACGCTCCTCTTTTCCAGACAGATCTCCCGGCGGTCCAGCAAAGAGACTGTCCGGCTCCTGGCGGCCTTCGGCCTGGCCACACTGGCATGGGGGGTGCTGACGGCCAACTATTTCGGAATCACCCCGGAAACCCTGGCCAGGGCCGGCGGGTTTACAGAATCCTCCCGGGCCGGGGCCCCGGTGGATTACCCGGCCCTCTCCTCGGGCACGGGGGGGTATGCCCGCATTGCGCAGATCATGGGGTGGGCCGCTCTCCTGTGGCGGCCGGATCCGGAAGCACACCGGTTCCTGATTCTCAAGGCATCCCTGGTGGTGGGATGCCTCCATCTCATTTCGGCCCATGTCCGCAGGCTCCTGGCCCTGTTCCCGGACCAGCGGGCCCTGGCGGAACTGGGCTGGATCGTGGTGCTGGGGGATATGCTGGTACTGATCTGGTATCTCCTTTTTATCGGTGCCGATCAACTGCCTTCCGGGGTATGGTGGGTGCTCCTGGGTGCGCTCCTGTTGCCCGTGTGGTTTGGAAGACCGGTAAAGGGGGTGGGGAGAAGGGCCTCTTTCGGATTGGCATCCTCCCTCCTCCCCCTGGTGAGCACCTTCAGTGACACCATGAGCTATCTCCGGCTGTTTGCGGTGGGCATGGCCAGCTATTATATTGCCATGGCATTTAACCTCCTGGGGGCCCGCATCGCAGACGGGGCCACGTGGTTTGCGGCCGGGCCGGTCCTTGTTTTCGGCCACGGGCTCAACATGGGGCTCGCGGGGATCGCCATCTTTGCCCATGGGGTCCGGTTGAACATGCTGGAGTTTTCCAATAATGCCGGGGTAGAGTGGAGCGGATATGCCTATCGCCCCTTTGCCCTGCGAAAACCCGATTTCGCTGGAGACAAAAGATCATGACCATTTTTGAATTTGCAGCGCAGATGTCCATCGGCCTGGTCCTGGCCGGCGCCGCCACCGGGAGCGTCCTGGGGATCGGGGCCGCGGCAAGGGCGGCCACCGGGGCATGGGCCAAAGAGGCACAGGCCGGAAAACCGCTCAACTTCTCCTATATCATTCTCATCGGCATGCCGCTTTCTCAAACCATCTACGGGTTTATCCTGATGCTGGTGGGGATCTCCCCCCTGGTGATCGGAGACGATCCCGCCACCGTCGGGCATGCGGGCACCCTTTTCGGCATCGGCCTGGCCGGCGGCCTGGCCGAGCTGCTCAGCGCATGGATGCAGGGCCTGATCGGGGCAGGGGCCTGCCGCGCCCTTTCCGAGGGGGAGGGAAAGGGGCTGGTCTTTATGATTATCGCCATGGGAATCGTGGAGACGGTGGGGCTGTTCGGCTTTGTATTCCTCCTCCTGGTGCTGCCGTAGAGACCTTTTTCACCTGTTTGCCGGGATGAGGTGTGGGTCCGGAATCCCGGCCATCCGCGGCGGAAGGCATATCCGGTTCCTGAAAGGAGCATAAAGATGAACGATCTGTTCCAGCGGTCCCGATCAGGCCGCCTATTAATCTTGTGCCTGTGCATCATCGCCTTTTGGTGTGCCGGATGCGCCGATGATTCCGCCGCCCCCGAGGCCGCTGCACCCATTGTGGTTTTCTCGGACGTCCACTTCACGCCTTTCTACGATCCGGAGATCTTCCGGGATCTGGTGGATGCCTCTCCGGATCTCTGGGCCGGAATTTTCAAAGGCTCCAGCATCACCGAGCCCCAGTCGTGGGGCAAAGAGACCAATTATCCCCTTTTCGAGCGAATGTTGCAGGCGGTTCGGAAGGCGTCTGTATCGTCTCCGCTGGTTCTCTTTCCGGGCGATATCCTGTCACACAAGTTCCGGGAGACCTTTTTCCGGCTATACGGTGAGGAGGACGAAGCCGCGGTGAGGTCCTTTGCCCACAAGACCTGCGCATTTTTTGCCGGTCAGGTCCGCGAGCACCTCTCCGGAACACCGGTAGTGTTTGTGCTGGGCAATAATGACGCCTATGCCGGGGATTACCGTCTGACCCCCGGAGGAGAGTTTCTCGCCGACACCTCGGATCTGTTCTATTCCACACTGCTTCTGGGCGGGGCGGATCCGGAAACCTTTCACAGGACCTACGCCGCGGGCGGGTACTACACGGCCCAGCCTTCCCGATCGCATGTCCTCTTTATATGCCTCAGCACCGTGCTCTTTTCGGTGCACTGGTCTTCGGACGGGGCCGCGGACGCGCCCATGAGACAACTGGACTGGCTGGAGCAGACCCTGTCCCATGCCGGGGCCCAGGGGAAAAGGGTCTGGATCCTCATGCATGTGCCGCCCGGGGCGGATGTATTCGCCACCGTATCCGGCTATATGGATGACACCGGCCGCATCTCTGATGCGCGCATGTTGTGGAAAACCGAGTATCAGGAGCGTTTCCTGGAGATCATCCGGCCTTATGAAGAGATGATCGAGGCCTGTTTCGCCGGGCACACGCACATGGACGAATACCGAATCATGTTTTATGGGGACGGCGACGCGTCGGAACCCATCCTGATCTCTCCGGCCGTGAGCCCCCAGTTCGGAAACAGCCCCGGGTTCAAGGCCTTCACCCTCTCCACCGCAGACTGGGCGCTTCAGGATTATCAATCGGTCGTCTATCCCCTTGAAATCCCGGACGGGACCTTTCAGACCTACTATGCCTTCTCCTCTGCATACGGTCTCGGCGGCCCGCTGAACCCGGCCCTCATTCGACTGGTGCCGGAACTGGCCGTCAGTGAGGCCCGGAGGATGAATTACCGCCGGTTCTACTATTCAGGCCATGATGCGGGAAATCCCATCACCGATATCAACTGGCCGGCATACTGGTGCGCCATCGGAAACATGTCCAAGGACGCCTATATGGGATGCGTAAACGGATATCCATAGATCATGACTGCCCCTCAGGCGGAAAAAGGATCGGATGCAATACCGAAGACCGGCGGAGACACAAAGGGATAACCGCCAGGCACAAAAAAAGGGAGGCCTCACATTGGAGGCCTCCCCTTTTTATTTATGGTTCAATGATGTTGTTTAGAACAGTCCGCTCACCTTGCCGGTGTTCACATCCACATCCACGCGCCTGAAAGCGGGGTTGGATCCGGTGCCCGGCATCAGGCTGATGGTCCCTGCACACGGGCAGAGGAACTTGGCGCCGGAGTAGATCAACACGTCGCGGATCGGGAGGGTCCATCCCTTGGGAACGCCCTTGACTACGGGATCGTGGGTAAGGCTGAGGTGGGTCTTGACCATCATGGTGGCGAAATCCGCATACTTGGGATCGTTCTCCAGCATCTTGGCCTTGGTCTCGGCCTCCGGGCTCCAGGAAACGCCGTCCGCACCGTAGACCTCTTTGGCGATCAGGTCGACCCGGTCACGCAGCTTCATCTCCAGGGGATAGAGGAAGTTGAAATCGTTTTCCTCGTTACAGGCGTCGATCACCGCATCGGCAAATTCCAGTGCGCCGTCGCCGCCCTTTTCCCAGTGCTTGGATTCGGCACAGCGGGCCCCTGCCGCCTCTGCCGCCTTCCGTACGACGGCGCATTCGGCATCCGTATCCGTATAAAACCGGTTGATGCAGACCACCGGATTGATCCCGGCCTTGCGGATGACGCCGATCATGTGCACCATGTTTTCACAGCCCTTTTCCACCAGTTCCAGATTTTCCTTGGTATATTCTTCGGGAAGGGCAATGCCTGCCACGACCTTGGGGCCGCCGCCGTGCATCTTGAGGGCCCGGATGGTGCTGGTCAGAACCGAGACATGGGGTTTCAGCCCGCTGAACCGGCACTTCACGTTCCAGAATTTCTCAAAACCGATATCCGCGGCAAATCCGCTCTCGGTCACATGGTAGTCGAACAGCTTGAGCCCCACCCTGTCCGCGATAATGGAGGACTGGCCCACAGCGATGTTGGCAAAGGGGCCGGCATGCACCATGCAGGGGTTGTATTCGGCGGTGCACATCAAGGTCGGGTTGATGGTGTTCCGCATGAACGCGGTCATGGCGTTTCCGACTTCCAGATCACCGGTGGTCACCGGCTTGCCGGACTTGTCAAAGGCCACGGTGATGTTGTTGAGCCGCTCCTTCAGGTCTGCCAGGTCCCGGATAACGGCCAGAATGGCCATGCACTCGGAACCGACGGCGATGCCGAATTTGGACTGCATGGTGAATCCGTCCATGCGGCCCCCCAGCCCGATAACGATGTTTCTGAGGGACTGGGCGCAGAAGTCCATGATCCAGCCCAGTTCCACCCGGGTGGGATCGATGTCGAGGCGGCGCATGCCGGTGAGCCGTTTGAGCTGTTCGTCATTGTAGTTGCGCTCGTGCTGCATGCGGGAGGTCATGGCCACCATGGCCAGGTTGTGGGCATTCATGATGTCGTTGATGTCGCCGGTGAGTCCCAGGGAGAACTCGGTCATCGGGATCAGAAGGGAGTTGCCGCCGCCGGCCGCTGTTCCCTTGACATTCATGGTGGGGCCGCCCGAAGGCTGTCTGAGGGCGCCGCCGACGCTTACGCCGCGTTTTCCCAGCCCTTCCATAAGGCCGCAGGAGGTGGTGCTCTTGCCTTCCCCAAGGGGGGTCGGGGTAATGGCCGTCACCTCGATGTATTTTCCGTCCGGTTTGTTCTTTAACCTTTCATTGATCTTAAGAAAATCAAGCTTGGCCAGCCTCCCCATCGGGAGTATCTCATCCTTTTCCAGACCCAGCTTTTCTCTCCACTCATCGGGCGTCGGCATGTTTTTTTCTGCGGCCTCGGAGATCTGCCAGTCCGCCATCTCTACTGCATTGTAAGCCATGGTGTTCATCCTCCTTAAATGAAATGATGTGTTTTGGTTCGGAAACCCGTTCCTCCCCATGTTGATATAAAAAGACCTTTTTCCGCCACTATTTCAGATGAATGCCCTCCCTATCATAAAAAAAATAGGCCGTCAAGCAATCTTGTGAAATTTTGAACTTTCTCTTGCCTGGAACAGGTCTGCCGGGTATTATCTCTGAAAGCGCCCGCATCGGACCGGCAGTATTCAGCCTCTTTTGGGGCTTCCTGTTCGCCGGGAGGCGCATTGGGGCCGCTCAAGAACAGAAATGACGCCGGTCATTGCCGGGGGGTGAAATATGGAGATGAAGACCATTCGACAGCAGCTGATGGAGGCCCTGTCCGGGACAACAATGACGGCCATCGATCTTTCCCAGGAAGTGGGAATCAGCGAGAAGGAGGTCTATGAGCATCTCCCCCATATTGCACGCTCTGCAATATCCCAGGGGAAAAAACTGGTGATGGAACCCCCCCGGTGCCTGAAATGCGGGTTCGTCTTCGAAGGCCGAAAGCGGTTTACCCGTCCGGGTCGCTGCCCGAAATGCCGGGAGACGCATGTCGAAAGCCCCACATATAGGATTGAAGGCGCCAGGCATGAGACGTGAGGTGCGAGGCCCGCGCGAGGCAAAAGCGGCTGAAAGCTCAAAGCTGAAAGGTAAGCAGGTCCGGACGTCGTGCAAAATGCTTCTGCCCTGTATCAGGCATCCGGCAACCTGCTGCGGGATCTCCGCTATGCTCCGACCAGCAACCGGCAACCAGATTTTCACGAGGTAATATCATGTCAGACCATCAAACGCTGGGCTTTATCGGCGCCGGCAATATGGCAACCGCCCTGATCAAGGGGCTCATTGAAAGTGGTGTTTACGACAGGGACCATCTTCTGGCGGCCGATAAGGACGAAAAGGCCCTGGAGAGGATATCAGCGGATTTCGGCATAACATGCCATCCCTCCAATCTCAGGGTGACGTCGGAGAGCGCCATTGTGGTGCTTTCCGTAAAGCCCCAGCATATGCAGGCGGCCCTGAAGGAGATGAAAGGGGCCATTATTGATCAGCATCTCCTCATTTCCATTGCCGCGGGGATCCCGCTCCGAATGATCCGCGACACCATCGAAAGAGATATCCCCATGGTCCGGGTCATGCCCAACACGCCGGCCCTTGTCCGGAAGGGGGTCAGCGCCCTGGCCGCGGGGGACCTGGCCACGCCGGCCCACATGGAGGCGGCCAGGCGTATCTTCGAGGCCGTGGGTGAGACCGTTGAGGTCAAAGAGACCCTGATGGATGCGGTCACGGCCCTGTCAGGGAGCGGCCCGGGATATGTCTTCAGGATCATGGAGTGCATGGTCGAGGCGGGAGCGGGTCTCGGCCTGGAGGAGGAGACGGCGCTCGAGCTGGTGGTCCAGACCTTCCTGGGTGCGGCCCATCTGGCAAAGACCTCGGACGACTCCCTCTCTGAATTGCGCCGGAAGGTGACCTCCCCGGGCGGAACCACCGCCGCGGGCCTGGCCGTGCTGGAGGAGAAGGGCCTGAAAGAGATGATCACAGCGGCGGTAAACGCTGCATGGGCCCGGTCACGGGAACTGGGAAAGAAGGATTAGAATCTTTGATTGTAGCTTCTCTGCACCCTGCAGAGAAGTTCTATTGAACCGCAAAGGCGCCAAGAACGCGAAGAAGTTTTGATGGGTTCGTTATTCGTTAATAGGATTCAAAAATCTCTCTGTGTCTCCGTGGCTCTGTGTGAGTCCCGCCTGGCGGGATCGGTTGCGGCCGTCAGGTCGCCTCAGAATCTTTGCTTGTAGCTTCTCTGCACCCTGCAGAGAAGTTCTATTGAACCGCAAAGGCGCAAAGAGCGCGAAGAAGTTTTGATTGGTTCGTTGTTCGTTAATAGCCTTCAAAAATCTCTCTGTGTCTCAGTGGCTCTGTGTGAGAATGGCATCTGAAACCCCCCAGCACCCCCCGGGGTCCGGCCGGTTGGCCTGGCCGTGTCTTGTTCAGGGGACCCTCATCCGGAGATACAAACGCTTTCTTGCGGACGTGAGGCTTAGAAACGGGCATGTGGTGGTGGCCCACTGCCCCAATTCCGGGAGCATGCTGGCCTGTTCCGAACCGGGCCGGACCGTCTATCTGTCCCGGCACAACACGCCCAAGCGACGGCTCCGGTATACCTGGGAGCTGATCCAGATGCCCACCTCCCTGGTGGGCACCAATACCATGATCCCGAACCGGCTGGTCAGGGCCGCCATCCTATCGGGCCGCGTACAGGGGCTGACCGGGTATGAACGGGTCCGATCCGAGGTGGCGTACGGCACCAATTCCCGTATCGACCTCCTGCTGGAAAAGGGTTCCATGCGGTGTTTTGTGGAGGTGAAAAACTGCACCCTGGTAACGGACGGCGTGGCCTCTTTTCCGGATGCGGTGACCTCGAGGGGGCTCAAGCACCTCAAGGAACTCCAGGCCCAGGTCCGCTCGGGAGATCGTTCGGTGATGTTCTATCTGATCCAGCGGATGGATGCCGGTCTGTTCCGGCCCGCGGACCTGATCGATCCGGCATATGGAGAGGAACTGAGGCGGGCGCTTCAAAACGGGGTGGAGATCATGGCGTACGATGTGTCTATCGATCTCGAGGGGATCGCCCTCAACCGCGAGATCCCGTTTGACCTCTGACCGGTATCCGGCATGTTCTCACACAGAGACACGGAGACACAGAGAGGTTTCTGAAGGCTATTAACGAATAACGAACTACCGCCCGTCAGGGCTTGGTCAGTTCTGATCCTGAATCTTTCTTACAGGATCAGAACGAACCAATCAAAACTTCTTCGCGCTCTTCGCGCCTTTGCGGTTCAACAGAACTTCCCTGTAAATTGTGCAGAAGTTGCAACCTAAGATTCTCAATTCTTCAATCCCACAGGTTTCAGAGTGCAGAACGACCACCGGTTTCCGATGCCCCCCTCCATCTGGACCCAGCCTTTGAACCTGTCCGTCCGGACGGCCTCGGCCAGTTTGGGGCTGTACAGGGGGTACCAGGGGAGATCGTCCATGATCATCTTCTGCATCTCCCAGATGAGGCGTTTCCGCTCCTCCAGATCCATGGTTCCGGCGCTGGCGTCTGCTATTTTGTCAAAGCGGAGGTTGTTGTAGCCGCAGGTGTTCCAACCGTTGGGCTTGTTATTCCTGGAGATGAAAAAATTTCTCAGATAGTCCGGATCCAGGGAGAGGTTGCCGTAGCCCAGCACAAAGAGATCGAATTGACGGCGGGCCTTGACCTGCTGGATAAGGGACCCCAGCGGCATCGGCTTGGAGGTCACGGACATCCCCAGCATCTTGAGCCACTCCTGGATCATGATCCCCAACATGGCCCGCTGGGGATCATAGTCCGCAGGCGGGGTGAGGATGGTGAATTGCTCCACAGGGCTGCCGTCGGGCAGGCGGAGTTCTTCTCCGTTGGCCACCTTCCCCTCCAGGGTGACGGGCGAGCGTTTCCACGTGTATCCGCCCTCGCTTAGGATCTCATAGGCCTTGACGATGCGCTCATCCCTGGAAAGCCCTTCCCCGTATCGGGCCACGTTCGGATTGTGCCAGAAAGTATTGCTGGACGGCACAACGGAATCGGCCTTGGTGGCGTATCCCTGCAGGATCCTGGTGGTGATGAACTGCTTGTCCGTGGACAGGGCCACCGCCTTCCTGAAATGGATATCGTCAAAGGGCTTTTTCCGGAGATTGAATCCCAGATAATAAAGTCCGCTTTTCTCATTGGTAAAAACCCTGATATCCTCGTCGTCCTGCAGGTCCTGCAGATAGCCCGGCTGCAGCCCCCACCAGAACATGTCGATACTCCCCTTCAGCAGGGCCAGGATCACGGCATCCGTCGTCCCGAAAAACTTGAATATGATGCCGTCGATATAGGGCCCCAGGAGATATCCGGAGATTTCTTTCCCCTGTCCGAAGAAATGCGGGTTTTTGTCCAGATAGAGGTAGGCCCCCTGGCGCCATTCCTTCAGGACAAACGGCCCGCTGCTCACCGGATCGGTCACCTTTTCCCTGAGGAGGGCCAGAAGCGGTCTCTCCGTCCTTCTTGCATTTTCGGCGATGGGCGCCCATTTTTTTTTCTGAACAATGGGCGTGGTGAGGGTCCTGGAGAGGAAGATGGCCTTGGGTTCCCTGAGGTGAAAGCGGATGGTGTGTTTGTCCGGGGTCTCGATCCTGCTGATGAAATCCCAGTTGGACACAGATCGGGGAATCCTGAACTCCCTGATGAGATTGCCCGTAAAGGCCACGTCCTCGGAGGTCAGCTCAGTACCGTCCGACCACTTGGCAGGCCGGAGTTTCACCGTATAGGTGAGGGCGTCCGCGTCCAGCACCGGATCCTCGGCGGCCAGCCACGGCACCAGTTTCAGATCCTTGGGCTCCCGGATGTACAACGGCTGGTAAATCTGGGAGAGGACCTTGCCGGACCAGGCATCCGAGGCCAGCCACACATTGAGGGTCTTGGGTTCTTCCAACAGACCGATGGTGATGTCTGCATCCGCACGGGCCTCGGGCACGGAATGGATCGCGAAGATCCAGGCCCCCAGGGCAAGAAAAATGCAGAGGGCATAGATGGGCGTCCGATGCGCCGGTTCCGGGCGGATGGGATGGGGCGTATGCATGATTTCCTCCATGAAATCTGGGATATAGGGTCAGCCGGCAATTGTGTGATGCCGCTTCATCCGGGGTCTTAACAGATGAAGCGGCATTATAGGGTGTTTCGTCATTTTTAAAAAGGCTTTTCGTGCACCATCGGCCTGCCCCCGTCCAACCGGGCGTCCCCCCGACATCCCGGGTCCGGCCATACATGGACTTTCTGTCTCAGTCCGCTTCCTGTCGGCTTTCTCAAAATGAGAATAATTTTCCTTGACTTTACGATAGGTTTCAATAGTATGCCCTTAAATTGGCCCTGCTCCCTGCTCCCTGCTCCATGCTCCATGAGCCATCTGCCATATAACTTGCGCCTTGTCGAAGATCCCGCGTCCTTTTGCGGGGCGCCTTACGCCTTCTGAATAGAGGTTTTATGGAGTACCCCCTCAGATACATCCTACCCGGCTCCTGACACAGCCTTTTCGGCCGGTCGGGAGCAAAGTTCATCATCATAATCATCCCAAATTGTGAAATGAAAAACCGGAACCTGACACGGTTCCAAAACCATTCTCATAGGTTAATCGTACGATTGATGGACAGGCGGATCGGAAATTGTCGAGAAAAACGATTCACTCGAGTGCGTCTAGCGGGCTTCGGACAACCAAAACATCTTTTCACGTGTTTAGTCAACAGGATATCGAGGCCTCTTTTGTAAGCGCATAGTCCAATTCCAGTAGGTTTGTTCGGTGGGTGGCGATATTGCAGAACCTGTCGAACCTTGTCCATGAGCGTGAGTTTAAGATCCGGGCGGGATTTTTTTAAAATTCATAGCGAGCGCATTCACCGCTGCTTGCAGTCCCGCAGCGGGATTAGCAACGAACTCAAAATGAAAAATCCTCCATCCTCCTTAAATTTGGGAGATTCCCGGTTCCGCTGTTCAAGCGGGATTGAGGTGATCTTCAATTTTCCATGCTATTACGTGTATTGCGCAATAGATGGAAAAGCCGACAGGGCTTTTTCCATGTTTACAGTCTTAATATCATGATAGGTGGACTTTTTTCCATGATATATAGGCAATAGGTGGAAAATTTTTCATCTATCCCAACTGTTGGCCTCATAGGAGAACAGAATGAAGAAGCTTGAAACATATCTGATGCTGTCCTTTCTCTTCTTAGTGGCTCCTAATGCTCATGCAGAAGACGCCTCTGAGGTATCAGTGGTCTATCTTAAACAGAATGTCATTAAGACCGTCGAGCAGAATGGACAGGAGTATCAACTCTGGCTCAAACGTCCAGACCAAAACACGGCTAAACCATTTTTCGATGTTTGCTCAGGAACCGGACTCTTAATTGCCATTGACAATCAGCCATACCTTGTCACGGCAAGTCATGTTGGTAAGAAGATGACCCCTTCTGCCCTCATAATCATCAAGGGAACGGACGACACACCTATTGCGATCACATTTATAGATCTTATCGCGCCACAGACCAAACTGAACTGGATAATCCACAACCAAGCTGACGTAGCCGTTTTGCCGATTACAACAACCAATCTCGAGGTTCGGAGGAAAATCGCAAAGCATTTCCTTGGGATAGAAATTCTGGTTAAAGAGGAGTCGGCACCCGACCGTGAGTTTGATCTCACGATCTTGGGTTTTCCTCTCAATCTCGGAGTTGAAGGGAAGTTTTCTCCAATCTCAAAGACTTCTCGAGCTGCCAGTGGGCTTCTAACTTTACCTCGTGCCGACACGAAGACGAAAGCCACCTTCTTCCTTCTTGAGGATCCAAGTGTAGGTGGATTCAGTGGGGCACCAGTTTTCGTAAAACCTGGTACAGTAATAAAAGGTGGTGCCTTCATGTATCGCAAGGGATTCAATTACTTGGGAATTGTCCATGGTACTATTTCCGACAGGACCGGCGGCAAGTTTGCTGCTGTCATACCGTCAAAGTATGTCGTTGACACTCTTCGACAGGCTCACGAAACTCTACAACAAAAAGAGAAAGCGACAGGCCAACCAGAAAATCCAGGCGACAAGAAATAGCTGCGCAATTTCTTGCGTCTGATTTTGCCCGAACCTAGCTTGTAATTCAATTTTACTCCAAAACTGGAAACCGAATGACTGGCAAATTGCCCATAGTAATAGATGAATTACTAAAATATCGACAAAGTGCTGCAAAGCAAACTAATGTCTTCACAAAACTGAAGCACAATGCCCACTTATGCCCTGCTTTCGAACGACAAACCAATAGAATTTTAGACTGTTTTCTGAAATTTCACAGTATCGCATATGATGTACAAGGGATTAATGATCGAGGCACTGATGTGCTGTTACGTTATGAGGTTAATCTAGATGGTGAATCAATAAATAGATATATTGCATTTCAAATAAAATCTTATGATGATATAATTTCTTCAAATTACCTTAAGAATTTGAAATCTCAGTGGTTTGAGGCTAAAGCTGAATTCAATTCCTTGCTTGACCACTATTACATCCTCTTGTGCACTGACAGTCACCTGCACAAAAACAAGATTCGGCAAATAAAGAAGACTTTTTCCACTTCGGAAAATACTACAGTTATAGATCCATTATATAGTGCCACCTTCCTAAGGCTGAATTCCATTCGCATTAGTTCTATTGTATCGGCCATATTGAGAGATGATGATATTATTTATGCGAAGGCCTCCTCAGATCTAATGATGTACACACCAACTGAAATCGCGATCTATTCAGCTATAGTCTTGGAGGTAACTTTAACATCACGAAGAAAATTCGATATAAATATAATAAAAGAAAATGGATTTGTCAGAGATATTTATGCAGCGCTTCCCGACTACCCGAAAGACTACTATTTCTATCTTGAAGAAGAGTCTTTCGATCTGGACGATGACGAAGCTGAAATAGATGATTTATCTGATAATGACATCGAAGAATACACTGATCAAAAAAGAGACTTTAATGAACGATTTGCGGAAGACGTAGATAATATAAGTGGCGGAGTTTTCTCATTTGATGCTTCTAGTGGGATGGTGGAAGTTGATTTGGAGGTTGCAAGGCCACTGCAAGCCATAATGTTAGATGGTATGGTTAGATATGATTGTGGAGCAGGTGCGCTTTTACAATACGTTTTCTCAGCCCTCGCAATAATGAATAGATTTGGCTTTGATGATATGGAAAACGAGGAATGGCCTGCGGAATTATTGCTGTATAATATCTAAGGAAGTTAGCCCTCAAATTAGATAATTCTATTCTTTGATTAAGCAGTTATTATTGTATCTATTTTGAGCCCAACATTGCTGCGGCAGTTGACGGCACAAAAAGACATGGACCGCGACTGAGCAGCCCGTTGGGGCGAAAAGAGAATTCCTATAATAATGGCCCAATGTTCTAAAAAACAAATCAAATGAAACATATTGCTGATTCAATAATTTATTTATCAGGTTTCATTTCCACTGTGTTTTTTGTCCTCTGTGGAATTTCTTATTCCTCTAATAAAACCTGGTTCATCTGGACTTTATTTGGGGGACTCGTCTTCGGCCTGCTTACTGGTTTCCTTATTTGGCAAAACGAAGTTTGGAAAAACCAGGAAAGTATAAGTGCGGTAACAGAAACTGACGTTGAGCCGAGTGTTTCATGCCATATGGAATACCCCATTAAGGTAGAAAATGAAAAAACATATAGAAATAAGAGAAACCCATCTATTATTATACAGAATTCTGGTCCCATTGCAGCTTCTTCGCTCTCAGCTACAGTTGAAATCTATGTTTACAATACAAAAGAAAATAAGATCACTGAATTAATCAAAACAGGTTTTAAGGGTTTTGATCACACGGTTTCAGCTAAGGTGCTCGAACCATTTTCTGACATTGAGCACCCAACAATCGGGATTAATGGCAAAGACCTTATCGCTGTGTATTCAGTCAATATTATTTATTATCGAAAAGCTGATATGAAATCTTTTAGGTTAGATGAGTATTTTTTTACTTATAACAAGAGAATCTACAGTGATTTTGAATTTAGAAATGATGATGATAGGTACCAAAAAATTATTGATGAAATAATGTCTTTTAAACCCCCGAACAGTAAAGGAAATGACGTCAAGTTCACAGCGGCGACTGAGCATACTTGGTTTATGGAATCTGGGCCGTCAATACTGAAAAGAAAAAATGAAGATGGATCAGTAACAATCGCAGGAACTCCTATAATCCAGAATGATTCTAAAATTCCGGGGCTTCCACATTTGATTGTTAATCCAATCCAATTTGAAGAAAGCGGTCGTTTTATAGAGGCTGAAATTGAGGGAGAACATATTAATGCAAAAGTAAAATATGAGGTAAAAAATATTGGAAGTGTTACGGCAGTTATTACTGAGGATGGATTTAATCCTGTTGTAGAAATTGAACCAGGTCAAAAAAAAATCTATATCCATGTTTTAGAAATAGCAAGAGGACCTGGCAATGTCGCCCCTCTTCAAGAATTTTTAGATTTATTAGACTCTGAACAAAAATTTGGCAAGATTATATTGAACTTATTATATCGGCCTAAAGATAATGATAGCAAACTATTTAAGGCAACCTCAATTAATGAATTTAGCAAATTTAGTGTGAGATAATATATTTAGTGTGAGATAATATAAAGACCAATTTAGCTGCCTCAACACCGCTGCTTCACTCTGACCGGTGTTTCGCAGTCGCTCAACACCGGCAGGTGACCAACCCGTTATGTGGTTGAATAAAGCAATATTTTATCAATTTTAGATATCAAAAGAGGTGATAAATGACAGACCAAATCAAAAAGGGAGATGTCGTGCAGCTGAAATCAGGCGGTCCCCAAATGACAGTTACGGACATAATTGATGAAGGAGGATACAAGACAGTTCATTGTCGTTTTTTTGATAAAAACAAAAACTTGCAGGTTGCTGAATTTGATGAATTAGAGTTGGCCTTCTACAAGGCTCCAATAGGAGTTGTCAGACTCCATAGAGGCTAAATTAATACCATAAAAAGTGGTTGCGGGACGTTCTTCACATTTACACATTTAGCTTGCTGAGTGGGAACAGTTTTATGATCTTATATAAAGTGGAAATGTGAAGAACGTTGTGGGCAGCGGAACCTCCTTAAGATATCAAGATTAACAGGGTAATCAGAAAATGATAGACGGTAAATTGTGCCAAGATTAGCCCGATTAGACGCTCCCGGAGTACTACACCATATCAAGACGGGGACATCCTCTTTGAAACTTTAATTGAAATTGGGTATATCTCATACGGCGCTTGCAAAGAACTGCAGGCAGTCTGGCCAACATCGGATTTTCTGTGGAGAGGGAGAGCCCATCGCAAGAACGCCAATTATTCAATTGATCCAGAAGTTACTGAATCATAAAAGAGGGTCCGCTGCCCTCGAGCTAGGCGTTGGGCCTTTGGTATAACGAGGATATAAAATGAATGAGAGTGCAAAGTTTTGGATAACATCTGGTTTGGCGCTAATAGGAGCACTGGCTTGGCTGCCAACCATTTTTGGTTCGCTGAAATCGAACAAGATTGAAGGCAAAATTTTAAGCCAGTATTCCAATGTTGCAAGAATTCCAAATGGCCGTGATTCAGGGATCATTTTGCAGAAGCTTTCATTGTATTCTAAAAACAAGAACTTCTATTTGAAAGACATTGAAGTATATCTGAAATTTCCAAATGTGAAAGATGAGCTTAAGTGCACATTATGGACCTGGAGAGATCTCTATTTTACTTTTGACGAGAAAGGTCACAAAGTACAACGAAAGCTCAGTATCGAAACAAAGGATTATTTATTACAGTTGACGCTCTTGCCAAAAGACCAGTCAATTGTTGGATTCTTATCGTTTTCCTTTGATCATCTAAAAGATGAAAAATATGAATTTGTGAGATATGTTTTCATAGACTTTGATGGGAACAGAAAGACACTGGTTATTCCCCAGGACAACATATCAGAGAATACACAGATCTTTGATAAAAAAATATGGATAGAATGGGACCGGGAGGCTCTTTAAAAATTAAATTGAAATTGGGTATATCTCATACGGCGCTTGGCAGCAACTGGAGATGAGGTTAGCCGGCGTCAGTTTTTCAGTGGAGAGGAGAGAGCCATCGCAAGAAGCGCCGATTATCACCCGATCCCGTAGTATTATGGAGTCAGAGAACTCGGAAAACAGCCGGCATCTTTAATCAACGGATTTTCAGCAGAAGAGTTATACAGAAACCACATAATTATTTGTGTTAGCTGCTCTAGAGCAACGATTTGAATAGTTTATTGGAGAAATGTCCTCATGGCACCTTTTAACAAATGGAAAGAACCCTATTTGGCCTTGTTGAGTTTTCATAACGATCTTGGTGTGGAATTTAAAGAGATATTTTCACCAAATGTATTTATTTACAATAAAAGAGAAGCATTCCTTTTTTTCTCAAGTCTCACTTTAGCCCTTTATGCCGTTTTAACAAACAAAATAGAGCAGGAAGCTCAAACTAAATTCGCTCAATTGCAGTTGGATGGGATATTTCAGCACTTTAGTCAGGCCGGGAAACCAACTCTATATGAGATTGCTGGATCATTAGAGGAAAGACAAAATGAATTATTTCAAATTGTCGCCAAAGGTATTACTGGTGAAATGGACGCCAAAACTACCTTAGAAGCAATTACTAATAGCGTTTTCAGTAATGTTTTTAATGCAGATGGGGATCAATATGAAATAGTATATCCTCTTTTATTCAGCACATTGGGAAAATATCTAGACAAAGCTTTAAGTGAATTTAGATTTTAGAGCAATCTATATACCAAATAGGCCTAACATCGGCCTTAACGACTCGGAAAAGACGACGGGTTCCTGTTAGCCCAAGCGTTGTGCGCACTGCGTCGCCTGGAAAGAACTGGAGATCGTTTGGCCAACATTAAATTTTCAATGGAGAGAGGAGCGTCGATCCCAAGAAGTGCCAATTATTTACTTGATTCAGAATTGAAATAACACAGGCATCGAAATGGTAGAATATATCGCTATCGGTCTCATAATCTACGCCGGTATATTTTATAGATTGGCCTATTACTTTGCCAACTCACAAAAAGGCTTTATGAGAGGCCATCCAGTGAGTTCTTTTGTTGATAGGGGTATAAAGCCGAGCCTCGGCGAATACATCGGGGCGCTACTCTGTGGAGATGGGGACGCTGTTAGTTTTTAAGGTTTTGAGATTGCCAGGTGCGGGATGAGATGATAGGGGGGAGATGGGGGACGGGCATAAATAGATAACTAACTTGACATGGGGCAGCGGGATGCCCTTAACGTATTAAGATTAACAGGGTAATCAGAAAATGATAGATGGGAAATTATGCCAAGATTAGCCCGATTAGACGCTCCCAGAGCATTACATCATATCAAGGCGGGGACATCCTCTCTAAAACTTTAATTGGAATTGGGTATATCTCATGCGACATCTGCAAAGAACTGGAGATAGTTTGGCTAACATAGGATTTTCAGTGGAGAGGGGAGAGTCCTTAGAGAAATAGCAAACAGCCAGCTTCTTTAGTCAACGGCTTTTCAGCGGAAGAGTTGCAGAAACCATATAATTACGGTTGGGCAGTAATACTGCAAAGGGGGTGCTCTGTGAAAGACTATCTAGACCCAATCTTCGGTGCAAAAACTACTGGCGATGTTTGTATTGCTCTTCAAACAGCAATTGATTCTCTGAAAGCCAAAAAGTACTTTGCCAAGGTGCCGGACTACTACCAAAACATTTCCGCAGAAAGCCCAGCCGAGGTGCAAGAATGGTTCGACAAAATGCGAGATGATGATCAGGCAGAGGAAGAAGGAAACCTGAAGGAAATTTACGGCTTGTATGACGCTGCGTTGCGAAGGCTCAGAAAACTCGGGTTCCATCGCGATCAAGATGCCTAACAATATGGTTGCGGGACGTATGGAGATGGGGACATCCTATATTATTCCTGTCAAGAAAAAAGTTGTCCCCAAAAAAGTGTTGTAAATTCAATCAGATAAAAATCGCCAATTTTTCGGGTATACCTCCCCATTAAGACCCTGGCGGCTTTTTGTCGTTGGGTC
>JAIPDI010000025.1 GCA_021737785.1 Deltaproteobacteria bacterium | reverse complement strand
TAAGTTAACATTTTTGGGAAAAATTGTTTTACCTTAACAGGAGGTTTTTCTTTTGCATAGCTATTAAGAATTTTTTTTCTATACTAACATTTGGGAAGCTAACCCATTGCTTTTTCAATATATAACGCTGTAAGGTTTTAAGGTTTCACTATTACATTTTCTGGGGAGCGATGAAACGGGTTGACCACCTGGACATCCCCAACGGTTTGGTCTTCCTGGAGGTCTTCCGTCAGGAGGCATCAGCACGCACCCGCCTGGGCTGAGGGCGGCACGCTGCCGGATTTTGAGATTAGATCACGGGATCTTGGCGGCCCATCCCCGGCCGTGGGCAGTCATGTTAAAGCGGCAACGGGTTCATGTCGAGAGCAAAAGACGGCGGCCCTATTACGACGACAAAACCGGCTTTTTAACTGAAGAGTTTTTTCTGTGCCCCGCCGCCCAGGCCCTTTTTTTCCAGCCCGAGATGGAGATAGGCCCTCCGGGTAGCCACACGGCCCTGGGCCGTTCGTTTGATATAGCCGCGCTGAATCAAAAACGGCTCATACACGTCTTCCAGCGTGTCCTTTTCCTCGCTCACAGCCGCTGAAAGACTGTTCAGGCCGATGGGTCCGCCGTCGAATTTCTCGATAATGGTGTGCATGATGTGGCGGTCCATCTTGTCAAGGCCCTGATCATCAACCTCCAGCATATCCAGGGCTTGGTCTGCCACTTCCCGGGTAATCACCCCGTCCGCCTCCACCTCTGCAAAATCCCGTACCCGTCGAAGGAGCCGGTTGGCCACCCTGGGTGTCCCCCGGGCCCTTTTGGCGATCTCAAGCGCCCCCGCCTCCCGAATCGGTATCTTGAGGAGCGCGGCCGAGCGGATGACGATCTGACGCAGCTCCTCTGGACCGTAGAACTCCACCCGGAGGATCACCCCGAACCGGTCTCTCAACGGCGGGGTCAGGAGGCCGGTCCGCGTGGTGGCTCCCACCAGGGTAAACTGAGGCAAGGGAATCTTCATGGTCCTTGCCGAAGGGCCCTGGCCGATAATAATATCCAGCTCATAGTCCTCCATGGCCGGATAGAGGACCTCTTCCACCACATGGTTGAGGCGGTGGATCTCATCGATAAACAGCACATCCCTCGGTTGAAGGCTGGTCAGGATGGCGGCCAGGTCTCCCGATTTCTCGATAACCGGTCCGGAGGTGCTCTTGATGTTCACATCCAGTTCGTTGGCGATGATATGGGCAAGGGAAGTCTTGCCAAGACCGGGGCTCCCATGGAACAGCACATGGTCCAGGGCCTCGGCACGTCCTCTGGCGGCCTCGATAAAGACCCTGAGATTCCGCTTCATCTCCTCCTGACCGATATATTCGTCAAGGGTTCGGGGCCGGAGACTGATCTCTGCCGGAAGTTCCTCTGAAAACGGTTCAGGGTCTATGATTCGTTCTTCCATTGTCTCACCGTCACGACAGCGTTCTCAAGGCCTCCCGAATCAGTCCCTCCAGGGTCAACTCGCCGATCCGGGCCTGGGCCTTGTCCACGGCCATTCTGGCCGATTTGGTGGAATAGCCCAGGTTAACCAGGGCGGAAAGGGCGTCATCCATGATGCGCCGTTCCTCCCCCTGGGGCGCCGCGACCCGGGGCATGTCCCCGTCTCCGAGGGCCTTGGATGCACGATCTTTCAACTCCAGGGCCATTCGTTCCGCGGTCTTCTTCCCCACCCCCGGAATCGCTTGAAGCCGCAGGGCATCTCCCTTGGCAATGGCACCCAACAGGTCCTGGGGGCCGATGCCCGACAGCACATTGATGGCCAGTTTCGGTCCGATGCCCGATACCGAGATGAGCATCAGGAACAGGTCCTTCTCAAGCCTGGTATGGAAGCCGAACAGCGTCAGGGCATCATCCCTCACATGAGTATAGATGAGGAGGCCGACCCTTTCCTCCGTCTCAGGGAGGGCGTAAAAGGTGGACAGCGGGACCACGGCCTGGTATCCCACACCCCCGACATCGATGATGATCGACTGCGGTGTTTTGGCGAGCAGGACCCCGTTTAAATGAGCGATCATCGTTTCACCGCTTCGAACCGCGACCAATTGATATGGCAGATGGCGGCGGCCAGGGCATCCGAGGTATCCAGGGGCAATGCCTCCCTGATTCGCAAAATCACCTGAATCATTGACCTCACCTGCTCTTTATCGGCCCGGCCGTACCCCACGACCGACTTCTTGATCTCTAAGGGGGAATATTCAAAAATCGGAATGTTGCATTTCACTGCGGCAATGAGCACGGCCCCCCTGGCATGTCCCAGCTTGAGCGAACTCTGGATGTTTTTGGCATAGAAGAGGTCTTCAATGGCCATCTCCTGTGGCTGGTAATGGCCCATGATCTCTATCATGGATTCAAATATGGTGTAGATTCTCTGATAGAACGGGGCCTTGCCGGGGGGCTGGATAAGACCGGAATGAACACATCTCACGTCATGATCTTTTTTTTCCACCAGGCCGTAGCCGGTTATCCTCGAGCCGGGATCTACCCCCAGCACCAGCATCAGCCCAGGGCCTCCATGACATCTTCGGGGATATCAAAATTGGCGTATACATGGGATACGTCGTCATGGTCTTCAAGGCCCTGCATGAGGCTCACCATCTGCTGTGCTTTTTTGCCCTCCACCTTGACGGTGGTTTTGGGAATCTTGGTTACCTCTGAATAGGTGTAGGAGAGACCGGCCGCATCCACGGCCGCTTTGACTTTTTCAAAATTGGACGGGGTGGTAATGACCTCGAACTCAGTCTCTTCTTCATTCACATCTTCGGCCCCGGCCTCCAATGCCAGATTAAAAAGCGCTTCCTCATCTACCTGGTCTTTTTCAAAGGAGATCACCCCCTTCTGCACGAACAGATAGGAGACGCACCCTGGCTCGCCCAGGTTACCCCCATGCCGTTCGAACAGGTGCTTGATATCCGCCACGGTCCGGTTCTTGTTATCCGTGAGACATTCGATCAGCACGGCGACCCCGCCCGGTCCATACCCCTCATAACCGGCCTCCTCATAGGTGACCCCTTCCAGCTCCCCGGTCCCTTTTTTTATACCTCGATCGATGTTCTCCTTGGGCATGTTTTCCGCCTTGGCCGCGGCTATGGCCGTCCGAAGCCGGGGATTCCCGTCGGGATCTCCACCGCCCATGCGCGCAGCCACTGTGATCTCCTTGATCAGCTTGGTAAAAATCTTGCCCCTCCTGGCGTCGGCGGCCCCCTTCTTGTGCTTTATGGAACTCCATTTTGAATGACCTGACATATCCCCCCCCGGAAAAAATGCCTCGCGCAAAGACGCAAAGAAATTTTCTTGTTTTTTTGCCGGATTGCAGGCAAGGGCCTGAATCCCCCAATTCTCAATTCCTAAACCCCTAAATCCCCAAATTTCTCAAATTCTCAATCCCTCCAGTCCTGTCCCACCAGATAGACCTCCCTGCTCCGCTTGCGGGTGGCCTTCGGCCTGAAGAGGCGGGCCTGTCTGAAACGGCCGGAAACCTCTTCTTTGAACCGGTTCAGATCCTCTCCCTCGAAAATTTTGCATACAAAATGCCCCCCGCTTTTAAGGAGCGCACCGGCAATTTCGACCGCCCTTCCTGCCAGGGCAAGAGACCGACTCTCATCCGTAGCCCGAATTCCCGTGGTGGAAGGGGCCAGATCGCTCATGACCACATCCCTTGGCGAAATCTCCCGGACCAGCCAGTCGATCTCCAGGGCCATCACATCCATCTCGATAAACCGAAACTCCCGGGCCGACAGATGATCCGGCCGTTTCAGATCGATCCCCACCACTTCCCCGCCGGGCCCTGTTCTGCCGAGGGCGTACTGGCACCATGAACCCGGATAGCACCCCAGATCGAGGATACGGCTCCCCCTCTTGATCAGCTTGAATCTGCTGTCGATTTCCTGTAGCTTATAGACGGACCGGGCAAGCCACTTTTCGTCCCTGGCCCGGCGGGCATAGGCGTCATCCCACCTGCTTGGCTTCATTTTCGTATTTTTATCACAGTTGTATCCCCTTTGCAAAAAAAATATATATAATGTAAAGAGCTGCTATCTTTGAACCGAGGAGGCTGAAAGCGTTTGGAAAAAATAATCATCGACAATGTGGAACTCCACCTGAGCGAACCGGATGAGGTGCCGATGCGGTGGGTGGGCCAGCAGGAGCTCATCACACAGGTCCAGGCTGCCTGGCTGGTCATCGGTAATGAGGATCTGCCCCTCAGCCCACGGCTGGTGGGGAGGCCGGGCGTTGGAAAAACGACCTTGGCCTATCATGCCGGCAAGGCCTTGAATCGGCCGGTCTATCTGTTTCAGGCCACCATGGACACCCGACCCGAAGACCTGATCGTCACGCCGGTCATATCGGAAAACGGAAAGATCAAATATACGGCCAGCTCAGTGGTCTCTGCCATGATCACGGGGGGGGTGGCGATCATTGACGAGGGCAACCGGATGAGCGAAAAGAGCTGGGCCTCCCTTGCCCCTCTCCTTGACAGCAGGCGGTATGTGGAATCCATTGTGGCCGGGATCAAAATCAAGGCCCATCCCGAATTTCGCCTCTGCACAACCATGAACGATGACGCCAGCACGTTCGAACTCCCTGAGTATATCCACTCGAGACTCCAGCCGCAGATTCATATTGATTTTCCCGAAAGAGACGAGGAACTCCTGATTCTCAAGAGCAATCTCCCTTTTGCAAATGAAGAGATCCTCGAATATGTGGTGGAATTTCTCCAGGCGGCCCACGAGGCCGATGAACGCTATTCGGTCAGGGACGGGATCAACATCGCCCGCTATGCACTGAAACGACTGGCAGGTACAAATCATGGGGTGCCCGGGTCAGGCCCAGAGACACAGGCGTTGTACCTGAAAGAAGCGGCATCCATGATCCTGGACGATGCCGCATCCGCATATTTCAAGGAGTTGATGGATGACAGCGACCCGGAGGAATGATCTGCAATGGAATCAGATCCGGATGGTTCCAATCCTCCACAACCGGGTGGAATTCGCACTGGAGGTGAGAAAGGTCTTTGACGCCTTCAAGCCTCACCATGTGGCCGTTGAATATCCCGACACACTGAAGGAGAAAATTCTTGCCGGCGTTCGGCGGCTCCCGCTCCTGTCGGTCGTCACCTATGAGGAATCGGACGGCGCCTTTGTTTATCTCCCGCTGGAACCGACCGACGGCCAGGTGGAGGCCATCCGATTGGGCCTTTCAGCCGGACTCCCTGTCTATTTTGTGGACCGGGACACGGAAGGCTATCTCCCTGATTTTTCCCCCATGCCCGACGCTTACGCCGTCACAAAGATCGGCCATTCCGCATACTGCCGGGTGGTTATGGAGACCGAACGAGATGATCCGGCCTCCCCTGACGACCTCCTCCGCGAAAAGACCATGGCCTACCACCTCCAGCAACTGGCCGAGACCGGCGAAAGGGTTCTTTTGGTGTGCGGGCTCTCCCATGCCCGCAGGATACTCCATTGCCTCAATCAGCCCCAGACCCAGGTCATCGGCCGAAGAGTGCGAAAAGGGGTAGATCTTGCCCACCTCCACGGGGATTCCAGCAGGGAAATCATGGGCGAGATGCCGTATCTCGCAGCGGCCTATGAGCGCGGCAGATCCGGACCCATGGAAGTGGACAGACTCAAGATCCAGATGGATTTGCTCCGTACTGCAAAAGAAAAATATTGGAAGACCACCAAGGAAACCCTTGGCCGCAGTCAGATCCGCATTCTGAACCGGTTTGCCAGGAATTATGCACTCCTCACAGGGAATCTGGTCCCCAGTTTCTATCAGCTCATCGTCGCAGCCCGGGGGGCCGTGGATGATAATTTCGCCTATGAAGTCTGGGAAAAAGGGAGCGATTATCCCTGGCAGACCGAAGAACCCGGGCTGCCGGTGCTCCGTCTGGAGGGAGAGGATCTCTTCCTGGATCAGAAACGGATCCGGTTCCACCGCCAGATGAAGACCCTGCGCACGCGCCTGGTGCCTGTCCCGGTCCGGAAGAAGCGGCGGGAGCGTCGTCCCGGAGAATGGCGCAAGGATTTCAAGGGAATCTCCATCTGCTCCTACCCGCCCGAGGATGTGGCCGTGGAAGGGTACGGCCACCGCCTGAGAAAGAAGGCCCTTGAGATCAAGACCGAGGAGAATACCCGGATCGAACCATTTTCCTCCTCCCTGCTGGACGGCCTGGATATCCGGGAGACGATCCGGGAGTGGGTCAGTGGGGGCACCATCTATGTGAGGGAAGAGCGGCCGGTTAAGGGGAAGGTGGGCTCGGTGGTCGTCATCTTTGATCCCGATTACGCAGACGCGGACGGCAGGGAGGAGTTTCCGTGGTGCGTCACATGGCTGGGGGAGCACACACAGGAATCGGACATGGCCTTTTACAGCACCCCGGCCGGCGAAATCATGGACGGTCCCGGCATCTCCAGGTGCCAGTACGGGGGCTTCATGCTTTCCTATCCGCCCCTGAGGGTCTATGACATCTGGAGGGACCCCTTCTTTCAGTTTGCCCGGAACAAGCCGGAAAGGCTCCTCATGGCCGCCCTCGATTACAGCCTGGAGCGGCATGTGGTCTACGTGGCGGCCAGCCCCCCTTCAGGATGGTGTCAAAGCATGGCCGCACGTCTGGGAAAACGGATCATCTATCTTCCCATCGGTACTTTTTCCCCGGTAACACTAAAGAACATCCGCCAGTTCCACGTCTTGGACGGCCATCACGTCAGAAGGTACGCCCGGGAGTATATCCGATGAATAGGCCAAGGCTCCCAGGTATTACTGCCATTCAAAAGTCTATCATTGGCGGAATATCGAGCTGCGCGAGATGGAACAAGGTTGGGCAGGTTGGGCCATCCGGCACAGCCCATAAAGCTAAGGGATCTTGTGAATGAGGCGCGACGAATTCCTACATGGGTTGAGGAAGCGCTCATGGCCGAGTGCGCAGTAGAAGGCCAAAGTGGGCTCGCGGCGGATCAGGAAGCTGAGAATACACGGGTGTATGAGGAAGGTAACACGTGGGTCAGATAAGGGGAAGTCTGAATTTCTTTTGTCTTTTAGGAATTCCGTGATAGGGTGCGGTGGGAAACTTCCCAGAGAGACATGATATGAGGAAAGAAGCTGCCTATCTCATGGAGAATCCGGACGAGGCGATCCGGCTCGACATAAAGACCGATCCCGATGCCGTTAGGAGGCAGGCGCAGCTCTGCGGTATCCGCGCCGGCGCACGGGTGCTGGATGCCGGCTGCGGGTCCGGAAAGACCACCGCGGTTCTCCACGACATGATCCAGCCGGGAGGGACCATTGTTGGCGTGGATTTCGCCCAGGACCGAATCAGCTTTGCGCAGAACAACTATGGGGGGGAGCCGGGCATCGAATTCCGCCTTATGGACCTGAGGGAGCCCTTGGACGAACTCGGGCAGTTCGATTTCGTCTGGATGCGATTCGTGCTGGAGCACTACCGGGAAGGGGCCCAGGACATTATCGCCACGGTAGCGGGCAGCCTCGCCCCGGAGGGAATCTTGTGCCTGCTGGATCTCGATTACAATTGCCTGAGCCACTATCCCATCAAGGCCGAGATGGAGAGGACCCTCCAGATACTTGTAAACAAGATGATGGAATCATACAATTTCGACCCTTACGTCGGCAGGAAGCTCTATGCCTATCTCTACGATCAAGCCTTCAGGGACATCGAGGTAAACATGATTCCCCACCATCTGATCTACGGCAACCTCAGAGACAGCGACGATTTCAACTGGATCAAGAAGGTCGAGATGGCATCGGTAAAAGCGCGCAAGAACTTCGAGGCCTATCCCGGGGGCTATGACGGGTTCCTGGAGGACTTCACTGCCTTCTTTCACGATCCGAGGCGGTTCACCTACACGCCGCTGATGATTTGCACAGGGAAAAAACCCGAGCCTAAAAGGTCATAAAGGAGAAGGTCTATGACGCTGGACTACGAAAAGTGGAAACAGGAACACGCACCGCTGCTGGCAACCTTCCCGCACAAAAAAGTGCTCATGCTGTTTACCGGGGGTAAAGACAGCTCCGTCATCCTATGGATGCTCCTGAAGGCATCCCGGGAATTCGGGTTTTCCTTTGAGACGAGCACGGGACGGTACCCGTTGCAGGTGTATCCGGATGCGGAGGTGGAAAAACTCGACACCTACTGGCGCAATCAGGGTGTGGAAATCAAGTGGCACGAAGTCGACGCCTCGGACGAACTACTTTCTAAGGCCCAACTCCGGGGAGAAAATCCTTGCCCCCTATGTCACAGCATGAAACGTACTCGCCTCTTAAGCCACCTAAAAGTCCTTGAGTATGAGTTGCGCGATATTGTTGTAATCTTGAGTTTTTCCCTGTGGGATTTGGTAAGCTACTCGATCGAGTACCTGGTTGAGGGTGTTTACAATGTGCAGAGCACGGCAGAGCATGAGCAAAGGATGCTGGTAACGTCCCATCGATTTTATCCTGTAACTCAGCTCAAGAACGGATTAACGGTCTTTAAGCCCCTGTTGAAGTATAACAATCAGGAAATTCTCCAGACAGTGACAAAACACGGACTTCCCCTCTCCCAGGTGGAGTGCCCCTTTAAACGATATACCCCAAAGAGGATCTTGTTCGACTATTACCAGCAGGTCAATGCATCTTTTGACTATAACCAGGTCTTCAGCTATGTTAGAAATTCCTTTCGGATTCATGAACTGGCCATGTCTAATGACATGAGCACCCCTGAATCCATCAAGGCCATATTGTGAGGCTCGCTTCAAAGCGCTGTGAGTCACCCAGGCATCAGCGTCAGGCTTATATTTTAATGTGATGATGCCCGAAGTTTAATGACTTATAATAAGCCAAGGTGGTTCACGTAAATCCCCCTCTTTGGTCCTCGGCAAGGGGAGAAAGCTATTATGCGCCTTCGGAAAATCGCTTAAGAATTTCGATAAATTCTCTCTCACACATCAAGAAGGCATCCGCCACCCGTGGATCGAAATGTTTTCCGCTTTCACTCTCGATGATCGCCTTGGCCACGTCATGTTTATAGGCATGCTTATAAATTCTCTTGCTGACGAGAGCGTCATAAACGTCGGCCAATGCCACGATACGTGCGGAAAGCGGAATTTCCTCTCCTTTTAGGCCATCAGGATACCCGGTGCCGTCAAATTTCTCATGATGAGACCGTGCGATATGAGCGCTCATACGGAGATAATCCGCCTTCGGATATTTCCCCAGGGCCTCGTGAAGGGTGTCAAATCCGATCTTGCTATGTCGTTTCATAACTTCAAATTCCCTATCATCGAGCCGGCCCGGCTTAAGCAATATATGATCGGGAATGCCTATTTTTCCGATGTCGTGCAGCGGACTTGTCAGAAAAATATTGTCCAGAAACAGCCCATCTATCTCTTCTGGAGGATTGTCCGATTTGGACAAGGCCAGGGCTAGGGTCTTGGAATAGTGTCTTATCCGTTCCAGGTGATGGCCTGTTTCCAAATCCCGTGACTCAACCAGCCTGGCCAGAGAGAAAATTACGATATCTCTGGTCTCAAAACTCGAGATTCGCTCTCCTGATCGTATCCTTACGGCCAGTTCTTCCTTAACAAAGGGCTTTGTGATGAAATCGTCCGCCCCTGCGTCCATACCCACAACAAGATCATTGACATCCTCTCTCGAGGTTACCATGATTAAGTAGATATATTGACTCCCTTCCGCCTCTCGAATTTTCCTGCAAAGCTCCAGCCCGTCCATGCGCGGCATCATCCAATCGGTAATCACCATCCTGGGCCTCTCACGCTTCCAGATTTCCCAACCCTCGAGTCCGTCATTGGCAATGAGCGTCTCATAACCCAAACTCGTGACGAGCAAGTCCATTTTTTTCCGGCTTACCAGTTCATCATCCACTATCAATATTTTCATAAGAGATGCTCAGATACTTTTCTCTATTTACAGGATGCTCGCTAATTTCTCCAATTCAGCAAGCTCTGTCTGGAGCCTTTCAAGGACGTCGATTCCCTGCTCCAATTCGCCTGATTTACCTATCTTTTCCAGCTCAAATGCGATCCTGGAAAGTTGGTCAGCCCTTAAATTAGCTGCCCCCCCCTTAATGGAGTGGGCCTCTCTCCTCACCCGTTCGGCATCTTGAGTCAGTAGGGCACGGCCGATGATCTTGATCTGCTCTTTGACATTTACCACAAAACCCTTTAAGACTTCCATCAAAAGCGCTTTATCACCCTCGAATTCATTCAAGGTCTTCTCAAAATCCATTGGAGTGCCTCTTTCAACCCTCGCATGCGGGATGGTTGTTTGGAGGTCGTCGGAGGTCTGAGGAAATCGTGATTCATGGCTCATTTCTAAACCGCTTTGTGTCTTGCGCTTAAGACTTGTGCCGCGGGCTTCGCTGTTGGCAAGGGCGCCGGTCCATTTATCCACCATGGCCAGAAAATGCTTTCCTGTCAATGGCTTGGAAAGATAATCATCCATGCCTGCTTCCAGGCATTCTTTCCGGTAGCCTTCCACGGCGTGTCCTGTCATGGCAATAATGGGGACCCTGTGGCTGGATGATCGGCCATGGATGATTGACAGTTGTCTCCCCGCGTTGCCGGCAATGGAGTGTTGATCGTCATCTGCCATATGATCAAATGGAAGCTGTCTGCTCCGGGCCTCAAGTTTCCTGATTTGGCGGGTCGCCTCATATCCGTCCATAACAGGCATCTGCACATCCATCAGGATGGCTCTGTATATATTTTGTTTAAATAGTTCCAACGCTTCGAGGCCGTTCTCCGCTAAATCCACATCATAACCAGCGGCCCTCAGGTGGCTCATTGCCACCTCCTGATTCGTTGGATAATCTTCCACCAGCAGTATCCTGGATGATTTTCTCAGGTCTTTTACATTCCCCTCATCGGCAAATTCTTCCGCTTCTCTTTTGATCCGGGCGGCCTCATCAATCGATTGTCTGGCTAACACCGCGGTAAACCAAAAATGACTTCCCGCCCCCACCTCACTCTCCACCCCGACCTCGCCCCCCATCATTTCCGCCAGTTGCTTGGATATGGTTATCCCAAGACCGGTTCCGCCATATTTTCTGGTGGTTGAACTGTCTGCCTGAGTAAAGCTTTCAAAGATGGCATCCCTTTTGTCCTCAGGTATGCCGATACCTGTATCCGTGACGGAGAAACGCAATTTGACCTGCTCGCCAAGATCTTCGGCCACGCTGATGTCAATCGTTATCCCCCCTTTTTCAGTGAATTTGAGGGCATTGGCCACAAGGTTTGTCAAAATCTGCCTCAGCCTCCCGGGATCGCCCGAGACACCGGTGGGAACCTCTGGCGCCATAGAGGCCCTGATTGCCAGACCTTTTTGGGTCGCCCTGTGTGCAAAGCTGTTCACCAGATAATCGACCATTTCCGATAGATCAAACGGGGTTTCCTCCAGTTCCAGCATTTCGGCCTCGATCTTTGAAAAGTCAAGGATATCATTGATGATCCCCAACAAAGCGTCCGATTCTGCGTGTAATGTCTCCAGAATTTTGCGCTGATTGCCATCCATCTCCGTTGCCATGGCTAATTCGGTCATGCCGATAATCCCGTTCAAAGGGGTCCGTATCTCATGGCTCATATTGGCCAAGAACCTGCTCTTTGCCCTGCTTGCAGCCTCTGCCGCCAATTTGGCCCGGCGCATCTCCTCCGTCTGTTTTTTCTCCGTTACATCCCTTACTACGCCCCTGAATCCGATCGGCTTTCCTTCCTGGTCGTTCATCAAGTAGGCAGAGATCTCGAGAGCCCTTTTTCCCCCGTCTTTTCTTACTATCTGGTAATCCATTATGGTAGCCGGCCTGCCGGTTCGAAATATTTCATTAAATATCCCAAACATCTTGGATGCGGTATCAGCATCCGTGTACGCTCTGTTGTTCATATTCCTCAGCTCGCCGTGAGCATACCCGAGGATTTTGCAAACCGAGTCATTGAAGAACGTAAGATTTCCGGAAAGATCGACCTCAAAGTAGCCCTCTTCGATGCTTTCAAGTATGGTCCGGTACTTCTCTTCGCTCGCCTGAAGCTTTTGGAATGAAATGGCGTTGGCCATACTTACGGCCGCCTGGGAGGCAACGCTCATCAGGAGATTCATATCGCTGGTGGTGAAGGTTCTTTTTGACCGTATGTTGTCCACGATAATAACGCCCAGGGATTTATGTTCGTACAGGATAGGGACGCAGATGAATGACTGCGTAAGCATTTGCCTGACAAACGCCCTGCTCTTTTCAGAAAGGGTCTTCTCTATCTCAGAGATGTCATTGACCAGAAACGGCTTTTGTTTTTTAAACGCCTCCGCGGCCGGCCCCCGTGAACGGGGGTTGTCCAGATGAAACCCTGTGGTTGTCAACACCTCTTCCATTCCAGGCTCATATCCGTAACCTCCCCTGTAGACAAGTCGCGTTTCTTGCTTGTTTGGGGTCATGATCATGCCGCGATCGAAATCAAGACGCTTTTCCATTACACGAACAACCGTTCTGATAAGCGCATCAATATCCAGGACTGACGAGATGGCCTGCCCGATCTCCTGAGCGAATATCGCATTGTTATAACGAATATTTGTCTCTTCCAGAAGGTCCTTGGCGGCATCACCCTGGGCCTTTACTGTATCTATCAGGGCTCTTTTTTCAAGGTACAGGCAGACAAAGGCAAACGAGACCGTTACAAGCCCTGCGACCAGAACAAAGAGACCCCATGCCTTTGGGTGTAGGATAAAAAAGAGTGCCGGAGTCGCCGTCATCCCAACCAAAAAGCCATAGTTCCTCAACTGCTTCCATATGTGGGCGGGGCTTCTTTCCCAGGTGACGATATAGTGGCAGCAATTATCTCCTTTATGAAAACAGGAAGGATGTTCCACCCTGGCGGGCGTTTTGTGCAAAAATTCCGCGATAGCCTCAAAGAAGCCGATCCGGTTGTCGCACTGGTGGGGCTTCTCAGCCACACCCTGTTTAGGGATGACGATGATTTCCACCTTGTTGGATTTGATCTTTTTTGCCTGGACATCCGCTCCGCGACTCAAGAGGGGATAAAGTTTTCCCATCAACAAATAAATAGATGTCAGGTTCATCAGGCCCAGAGTGTACTGTTTTGCGGCCCCAAGCCCTTCTGCTGACGCTGAGAACCGTCCGGCCTCTCTGGCAATATTGGGGTTCCCCGTTTCCAACTCCGCTCTCTTGTAAAAGCGATCTACCTGGTTTTGCGTAAACCAGTGGGCCCCATCCCGCACTTCAGAGGCGGTCATCCCTGCCAGGTCCAAAATAGGATCGATTGCTATGTCAGGATAATTTCTCTGGAGGTATTCGACGTAGGTCCTGATGATCCTGCTGTTGTATAGGGGATGGTTGTCCATGAGAGGGCCGTCTACCAATCCTTTATTCTGAATTTTCTTTTCATATATTGGACAAACTGATCAACGAAACGAGCATCATAGATCCACAATTGATAATGCTTTTCGAACGGGATATCCTTTGCCTGTGCATCGTCGGAAGGAAAAAACAATACGGATACCTTTTCCATGTGGTGGTTTATAAGCAGCTGTCCAATGGCTGTTGAAAGGACGGCCCAGGACGCGTGTTCCGGATTTACGAGCAACACCTTAATGCCATTGAGCAATTCAGAAAGATTGAACCCGAAATCCGATTGATTGACGATCAGGACAGCCGCAAGTTCTCCCTGATATTCAAGCGAATATGCCTTCCATTTCCTCAAAAAGCCAAGGCGTCCGTATGTTTCCTCCAAAGATTTGTCACTGTGGCTTTTCTGAACCATGCCGAGGGCGTCCATAAGGTGCCCACCCGAACGCTTGCGATAAAAGAGATTCAGTTTCCACAGATTCATCTCCGAGCACTCGTTGAGACACCACCCATTCGGGAGCTTGGTTATCAGTGGGATGGCCGTATAGGGCAGATAGCAAAAAAGGTCCATCGAGCACACCCCTACATTCTCTCGGGACCTGGCAAATCCACCGAATACCCTGTCCGGAAATTTGTTTTCAGGACGAAAATAAACCATCATATAATCTATCATGGTGGAGGGAAGCCGATGCATGTCGTTCAGATAGAGCACGATCTGTTTCAACACCGAAAAGCCGGCTCTTCTTCCTTCCAGGCTCCTTGCAGCATGATGATGAATCATCCAGGAACGCTCGTAGGCCCTTACCATTGAAATATGAGCAAAAAGCCGCCCATTTTTCTGGTAGACAAAATGCCTCGCAATCTCCGGGCTATTATTGTATAGCCTCTGATAGGTTTGCTTAAATTTCTCCTTTTGAGACTGGATAAGGCCGTATTTCTTGGGATAAATAAAGCCTGTGTCAAAAAAGAACTCCCAGAGTGCATCCATGTCCACCTTGTTGGAAATACGGGAATAAGGGTCTATCGAATTGGCCAGGATATGAACCAGACGGGTGTAGGAATCGATATTCATGTCGAGAATGGCAAAGCCCGAACGAATGCCTTTATCAGCTTCCTCCAAGCGATATACGACCTGGGCGGAACAGCCTATTCGTATGGCGCCGGCAAACTCAATGGTTAGCTCAGGGATGATCATTCCTTGTATGAGTAGCCCTTCATCCAACTTTTCATATACGGCAAATCCTGAAGTTGAAATATCCGAAATATCGAATTCAACAACCTTCCCCAAAAAAGGATGGATGAAATTAACAACAGGTGTCGTAAAGATACTCTCTGCCGGATTTCTGGTCTGCCTTCTGTCAGAGCGGTTGGCCTGATCATCACAGGGAGTCAGGACAACCTCTGTGAAGTATGGGCTTTCATGATGGCGGAGACAGGAACATAGGCCGGAAAACAGGAGATGCCCGTCTCTTCTTAAGTGCAACAGGGTCAGTATACCCTTGTGTGACCAGTCAAAGGCGCTGGAAGGGCTGCGGGACATACCAATACGGAATCCTTTGCCGCTGAAATCAAGCAATTCTCCCTTTATTAAGCGACCTCCCTTTATCACCTCAGCTTCTACTCCTATGGAAAGGTGCCTTTTTGTCTGTCGCTGATCGACAGCAAAACTTTCTTGAGGCAACTGGACGGTGAAGTCTTTCTTACCCACTCTCTGCAGGACGGCAGGAACAAATATTACCATTTGGGAATCATCTATAATAAGATTAAGGAATTCATATTTCGTGAAATCTGTTCCAGTGAAGCTATTCTCTGCAAAATGGCAGGTCAGCTCCGTGCCGAGGCAAGGCTTTGGCCTGATCTTTACAGTTACACTCTCATCATATTCGGGATGTCGTAGCTGTACGGAGAGACTCCCATCCATAAAATGAATGCGGTTGAGTATATTGGTCAGAGAGGTTCTATCAATTTTTTTGGCATTCCCAAAGGTGTGGACCAAGTCTTCATGGCGGAATAAACAGAGTGCGGGGGTAGATTCGTCTTCTGAAACAGTGTCGACCGAATTTCTATCGTTTACAAGAGCTCTTTTCTCTTCCAGTTCAACATTTGTTGAAGGATTCTGGGCATCCCCCTGAGTTACAGGAATTCTTATGGCTTTATTGCTCTCCATAAATTTGAGCTCCCATCGAGTATTATTTTTATCCGGGTTCAATCCTTTCGAACTGGTAAAAACCACAAACCCGCAATCAGTGCCAAGCTTATTCCGGAAGAAAAGAGATACACGGCCTACTTAGTGGACCCTCAGTCGTCAAGAAGCGAGTAGGGATACCGCACGTGTCAAATCGATTACGTACCAGATGCAAAGGTTGCAGATGCCAGGGTGGATAGACAAAAAAGACCATGACTATTTCACCTCATCCTAATCAAAAACTTTAATTGATTAATGCAAACATTTAAAGGAAAATGACAAAATAGTCAAGCTAAAACTGATGTGTGTAGCATTTGAATTTTTGGAGCTTGTTTTTTCTTGATTCGCGATAACCGAATAAAAATGAAACCTATGATACTCCCACCAAAGAGATGGACAATCAACAAGGCTTGAGAAAGGCTGATTTTTAGGACACCCCCATGAAAAATATTTCGGTCTCTCCCAGTTTTCCGACTGACCTATCTTTTATCTTGACACCAACGCCCAAAAACGTATAAACGATGAGCTTTGGAGTCTTAGAGTTGTTTAATTAAGTACTGATATGAGAGAAGGTCCATGGAATTCTGGCGGGTTCCGTTCGATTCGGAAGAGATTCAGATTACCACGGGTATTGTGTATATCCTGGAAGATCGATGCAAGGGATGTGGTTACTGCATCGAATTCTGCCCACGGCATGTCCTTGAATTTTCAACCCGGTTTAACGCCAAGGGCTATCATCCTCCGGCCGTCAAGAAGCCGGATGAGTGCGTGAACTGCCATTTCTGCGAGATCATCTGCCCGGAGTTTGCCATCTATTCGGTTGAAGCCCCCATGGATCCGTCCGCCCCGAAAGAAAGGGAGGCAGTATGAGACCGGCCGTCCTCACAGGCGAGCATTTCATGACCGGCGATGTAGCCTGCGCTGAGGGGGCTCTGGCCGCCGGCTGCCGGTTTTTCGGCGGATACCCGATCACCCCTGCCACGGAGATCGCCGAGCATATTTCGGGAAGGCTGCCGGAGGTGGGGGGAACTTTCATCCAGATGGAAGACGAGATCGCCGCCATCGGCTCTGTCATTGGGGCCTCCTGTGCGGGCGTCAAGAGCATGACCGCCACTTCGGGCCCCGGCTTCAGCCTCATGATGGAAAATCTGGGCCTGGCGATCTGTACGGAAACCCCGTGTGTTCTGGTCAATGTCCAACGGGCCGGGCCTTCCACTGGCCTTCCCACCCAGGGGGCCCAGGGGGATATGATGCAGGCCCGGTGGGGGTCCCACGGCCATTATGAGATCATCGCGCTGGCACCGTCCTCTCCCCAGGAAATCTTTTATCAGACGATCGATGCATTTAACCTGAGCGAGACCTACCGGATCCCCGTCCTGATTATGACCGATGAGATGATCGGTCACCTGAGCGAACGGGTGGTCATACCGGATGCGAAAACCATCCGGACGGTCTCAAGGCCCCGTCCAAAAGGGAGAAAGAACCGTTTCAATCCCTACGAACCGGGCCCCGACGGCATCGCCCCCATGGCCTCTGCGGGCGAGGGATATCATATTCATGTCACAGGGCTTACCCATGATCAGCGGGGCTATCCCGTAATGACCGTCGAGGCCCAGGAATGGATGATGGACCAGCTGGTGGGGAAGATTCAGCGGAATCTCGATGATATCATTCGGACGGAGGCCTACCGGATCGAGGATGCAGACATCGTGATCGTCTCTTACGGGGTTTCGGCACGAACCGCCCTGGCGGCCGTGGATGAGGCGCGGGAACAGGGAATCAAGGCGGGCCTCCTCCGGCTGATTACGGTATGGCCTTTCCCTGAGGCCCGGATACGTGAGCTGGCCAAGCGTATCAAGGGGTTCGTAACGGTGGAACTCAACCTGGGCCAGATTCACCTGGAAGTTGAAAGATGCGCCGCCGGAAAGGTCCCGTCTTTTTTGGTGGGGCATCCGGGGGGCACCATTATTCCGCCCGAACGCGTCATAGAAGCATTGAAAGACCTTTTTTAAATATGGGAGCGAAGAACATCGAACATTCAACATCGAATGATGAAGATTTATTATTTCATTCACTCAAGGCACTTTAAGCACCTTTTATGATCCAGGAATACCTATGAACCCCCCCAAAAAACAGGACAGGCACCCTTTAGATGATCTCCTCCGGACCGACCGGATCCCCCATATCTGGTGTCCCGGATGCGGTATCGGTACGGCGTTTTCCGCCTGTCTGACCGCCATGAAGAAAAGCGGCATCGACCTCGAAAAAACGGTCATGGTTTCAGGGATCGGCTGCTCAGGGAGGGGCGCCGGCTATGTGGATCTGGATTCCTATCACACCACCCACGGGAGGGCCATACCGTTTGCCACCGGCATGAAATTGGCAAATCCCGAACTCAATGTGGTGGTGTTCAGCGGCGACGGAGACCTCTTCGCCATAGGCGGCAACCATTTCATCCACGCGGCCCGGCGCAATGTGGACCTCACGGTGGTGTGCGTCAACAATTTTAATTACGGAATGACAGGAGGTCAGGCGGCGGCCACCACGCCTTTGTTGGCCAGGACCACCACCACGCCTGCGGGCAATCCGGATGCCCCGTTTAACCTCCCCCTCCTGGCCTTTGCATGCGGGGCCAGCTATGTGGCCAGGTGGACGATTCTCCATGCCCGCGATCTTATGGAATCCATCGAGGAGGCCCTTTTGAACAGGGGATTTTCCTTTGTTGAAGTCCTTTCCCCCTGCCCGATCAATTACGGCCGGAGAAATAAGGAAAAGGCCATCGATTCCATGAAGATCTACCAGGAACGAACCATCATCCGGAACGACGCCCAACCGTGGGAGCTGGATATCGATTTTGACAAGAAGATCATCCTGGGCAAATTCATTGAAACCGAACGTCCCACCTGTACCGACAGATACGATAACATATGCCGACCCAAAGAGTTGCTGGAACAAGTGAAGGGCCCGAAGCAATGACTCAACAGAAGACGGATGCCCGAAGGCAGGAGATTGTGTTTACCGGGTTCGGCGGCCAGGGAATTGTACTGGCAGGCCGTATCCTCGGCAAGGCCGCGGTCATCGGAGACCACCGACAGAGCACCCTGGTCCAGGCCTACGGGCCCGAGGCCCGGGGCGGAGCGTGCAGCGCCCAGGTAATCATCGCCGATCAGGCCATCCATTACCCCTATGTGAGGAGGCCGGATGTCCTGGTATGCATGTCCCAGGCCGGATTTGACAAGTTTATAGATCAGATGAAAGAGGGGGGGACCCTGCTGATAGACAAGGATCTGGTTCAGCCCAAGGGGGTTTCAGGAGATTTTTTCTCGATCCCCTCCTCACGCATGGCCGAAGAGCTGGGAAGGATCATGATGGCCAACATCATCATGCTGGGGTTTTTTACCGCTGTCACGGGGGCCGTCTCTGTGGAAGCGGCCCGCGATGCGGTGACGAAATCTGTGCCCAAAGGAACCGGGGAAATGAACGCAACTGCCTTCAACAAAGGCTGTGATTACGGACTGGCCGTGCTCAAGGGACGGGAGAAGAAGGCCAGAGGGAAGGCAGGAGCCTGATCATGACGCGCCCGAAAGACCGTCTGCACAGGGTTATTGTCATCGGTGCCACGCCCGCAGGGATCGCTGCCACCAGCAAATTGGGCGAGCTGGGAATTCCCGTCATCCTGGTGGACACGGATCCCGATCTGGACCAAAAACTGGCCCATGAAGAATGGCGATTGGCCTCCGGCGTACCGCTCAATTTCGCATACCGGTCCGGACTCATCCGGATCCTGCGCAATCCCCGCATTCGCTGCGTCCTGCCGGCCAAGGTTCTCTCTCTCAAGCACACCCCCCAGGGGTTCCGCGCCAGAATCAAAACCTCCCAGACGTATATCGACCCTAACCAATGCGTCTTGTGCGGCCGGTGTGCGGCGGTCTGTCCGGTATCCCTCCCGGACGGGGGGAAGCCGTTACGATTTGCCGGCAGGCAGTCCCTTCCGGGGAGACCGGTCATTGAAAAGAGCCGTCAGCCGCAGTGCCAGACTGAATGCCCCCTGGGGGTCAATGCCCAGGCCTACATCGCCCTCACACGCGTCGGCCGGTACCAGGAGGCCCTCGATGTGGTCAGAAGAGACAATGTCCTCCCCGGAATCTGTGGAAGGGTGTGCACCCATCCCTGCGAAGCGGCCTGCCGACGGGGAGAACTGGATGAACCCCTTGCCATCAGAGATATCAAACGGTTTGTAGCGGATTACGAGAAAAGCCACGCCAGCGCCCCGTCGATCAAGACCACCCCTGCGAGAGAAGAAAAGATCGCCGTGGTCGGTTCAGGGCCGGCCGGACTGGCCGCTGCCGCTGATCTGGCCCGGATGGGATACCCGGTGACTGTTTTTGAAAAGGAAACCGAAGCAGGCGGCCTGCTCCGGTACGGGATCGGCCCGCACCGTCTTCCGAGAGATATCCTGGATTACGACCTCGAATACGTCAGAAGGTCAGGGGTTGAAATGGTTACCTCCCATGAGGTGAATGTCTTCCAGTCCCTGGACCGATTGAGGGAAGATTTCGAGGCCGTGATACTGACCGTAGGATCCTGGACAGACAGGAAACTGGGGGTGCCGGGAGAGGACCTTGAAGGGGTCGAAGGATGCCTCGCTGCCCTGAACCGGCTCTACCGTGAAGGGCTTGACACCCGGGGTGAGGCAAGACAGCAGGAAGCGCTGCAGGGAGAGGCGTTGGCCGTCATCGGCGACGGGAATGCCGCCTTTGATACCGCCCGGACCATGAAGCGTCTGGGCGCCGATGTCACCATTATTTCGTGGTTTTCCCAAGACCAGATACCGGCAGACAGAGAAGAGGTCAAGCAGGCCAAGGAAGAGGGCATCGCCATCGTGGATCAGACCCAGGTGACGGCCTTTTCCGGCCGCAACGGAAGGCTGACCCATCTAACCTGCCGGTCCACACAACCGGGCCCCCCTGATGCCAACGGCATTGCATGGCCGGTCATGGTTCCCGCGTCAGAGCCTTTTGAGCTCAATTTCTCCAGGGTCATTGTGGCCATCGGCCAGGCAGGCGCCTTTCCCGCCCCGACCGAATCCAGTGGAAAGGGAGACCCTGCCGGGCTTCGGACCACACCTTACGGCTTCCTGGAGGCTGATGAAGCCGGACGCACGAATATGGACGGCGTCTATGCGGCAGGCGATGCAGTGACAGGTCCCTCCAGTGTGGTCCAGTCCATGGCCTCGGGCAGGGCGGTCGCCCGTTCGGTGCATACGGCCCTCAGCAAAGAAGAGATCCCGCTGAATGGCTCATCGAGACCCGAAGCCCGGGAGTATCTTCAGATCCCCGAAGACATCCCCTCTCTTGCCCGGCCCACCATGGCTGAGAGACAACCGGCCATCAGAAAAGATAACTTCTTGGAGGTGGCCCTGGGTCTGAGCGAATCCCAGGTCATATCGGAGGCCGAACGGTGCCTCCAGTGCGGGATCTGTTCCGAATGCCTCCTCTGCACCGAGGCCTGCGGCTCTTTGAGTGCCATTCAGCACCAGCAACAGGCGGAAGAGGGGGTGGAGCATGCAGGGGTGGTGATTATCGCCGACCCGGAAGCAGCGCCCGCGGTCAAAGGAGAAGATGTACTCAGGGCCTATGGTCCCAAGGCCGCCAAATCGGATGTAAATGCCATGATTGTCCGTGGCTTTGCCGCTGCGGCCCAGGCCATGGTATTGTTGGGCGGGACCTCCCAGCGACCGAGAGGCCGCGGCGTCTCATTCCTCCCCCCGGACCCGGACCTGTCCCCTGAGATCCGCATGGGCGTCTTCGTATGCCGGTGCAATGATGCCTTCGGCTGGATAGACGAGATGAATCCATATGTCGAGGCCCTGACGCAAAGAGAGGAAATCGTCCACGCCGAGGTCATGCCCGCTGCATGCGTCGTGGAAGGGACGTCCGGCATTCTGCGGGCGATCCGTGAAAAGGGGTTGACCCGGGTGGTCCTTGCGTCGTGTGTGTGCTGCCCCCTCGACTTCGTATGCAGTGCCTGCACAGATCAACGCAGTCGATTGAAGGACGCCCTCTTCCATGGGACAGGCGTCAGCCGCGCCATGGTGGAGACCTGCAATCTGAGGGGCGAGGCCCTCCGGTATCTGGCACATGACCGGGATGCGGCCATGGAACGGTTTTCCGGACTGATCGACCGATCCATCAGCAGGGCCAGGACCCTGCGGCCCCTGCCGGCCCCGGTAAGAATATACAATTTTGCCACCGCAGTCATCGGCGAGTCTGAAGCCGCTGTCAGCAGTGCCCAGACATTGGCCTCTGCCGGGCTTGAGGTGTTTTTGTTCGGGACCCGTGAAAAACCGCTGTCAACGGAACTGGCCCATCCGAACATCCACTGTTTCGAGGGGTCCAGGGTCAACGGCATGAGCGGCAACCTGGGCAATTTTCAGATATTTGTCGAGACCGACGGGTTTTCTCAGGTGATGCAGGTGGGGGCCATCATCTTAGGAAACAAGGCGAGAGCGCTGATCCCCTACATTCCCCAGGAGGGTCTCCCGAGCATCATGCTGTCGCCGTCCATGCAAAAGAGCGACCTCTCGGGAATTCCCTTTGCCTATCCCGGTGCCACCCCCATCGCGGGACTGTTCAAGGCCTATCCCTCGGGGATTCCCGTGTCTCAACGAAGGGCCGGCGCTGCGGCCGCCGCCCTTGCCGCCGCCATCATGCCCCGGGGGCCGAGACAGAGCAAGGGATTCACTGTGGTGGTGGACGAAGATCGTTGCCGGGGCTGCGGCCGCTGCACTCGTATCTGCCCCTACCAGGCCGTGACCCTCCACGAGAACACCGTGGGCGGGTGGGTGGCAAAGGTGGACGAGGCCCTCTGTAAGGGGTGCGGCAACTGCATCTCGGTATGCCCGTCGAATGCCGCTGACAGCCCATACAGAAATCAGGGGTATCTGGAAGAACTGCTGAGTGCGGTACTTTTCCGGCCCTCGCTGGGGACCGGATCAACGGATCAGGACCTGCACGAAACCCTGAGCCCGTGAACGTCTGTCAATGAACGAAAATGGGGAAATGAAACACATCCATGAAAGAATTTAATATCATCCTCTTTATGTGCAACTGGGGCCCCCATGCGGCATTTCAGACGCTTCAGGATACGGCCGCCCTAATTCCGGACGAGATCAAGATGGTCCGGATTCCGTGCGTGGGAAGGATCAGTAAGGCCCTCCTGCTCAGGTGTTTTGAAATGGGGACCCACGGCGTGGCCCTGGTGGGGTGTCGGCCCGGTTCATGCCGGTATGGAACAGGATCGTCCAATGCGCAGGGTCATGTGGAAGATACCCGGGGAATCCTGGAGCTGCTGGGCCTTGGAAAGGATCGCCTTCGTCTGGCCACCTTTCTCCCCGATGAACCGGAACGGCTCCTGTCGTTTCTCCAGGACTTCTCAGCGGAAATACGGGAAATGGGTCCCAGTTTAGTGGTCCCTTCAGAAGAAAGCATCCTGGAAACTGAAGGTGAAGACAGGGTTAAGGACATCGTATCCGCCCACGATGTCTATGCCTGTCAGGACTGCGGGAAGTGCTCCTCCGCCTGCCCCCTGACCCTCGCAGGGAAGCCCTTTTCTCCGAGGGGGATCGTCGGCGAGGTGATTGCCGGGCATATCGACGACCCCGCGGTCCAGAAGGACATCTGGTCATGTCTCACTTGCGGGCTCTGTTATGACCGGTGCCCGTCGGCAGTCAATTTTGCCGAGTTCATCCGCGATCTTCGCCATTACCTGGCAACGAGAGGCTCAAACAGCTACGCGGCCCACGGGGGATTTTTTCAATCCCTGATGCGGACCATGACATCGGAAGAACTCCCGATCAGACACTGGGACTGGCTCCCCAAAGACATTCGGACGGATCCGGACAGCAAGGTCCTTTTTTTCGGAGGATGCGCCCCTTATTTTGATATCTTTTTCAGGACCCATCTGGGGGTCAAAACCCGCAACACACTGGTGGACAGCCTGCGGCTTCTCAATTTCTTCGACATCCATCCGGCCCTTCTCCAGGATGAGCGCTGCTGCGGTCACGACCTCCTCTGGTCCGGCGATCAGGAGAACTTTTTGAAGCTGGCGCAGTTGAATGTGCGCGCCCTTCAGGACATGGGGGTTGAAGAGGTCATCACGGCCTGCCCCGAGTGTTATCACACCCTTGCCAGGGACTATCCTCGGCAGGGCGTGGATCCGGGGTTCAAGGTCACCCACATCTTTGATCTGATCGAAAAAGAGATCGACAAGGGGGCCGTGAGTTTCAAGGAACTGGACAGGAAACTGACCTTTCAGGATCCCTGTCGACTGAGCCGCCTTGAAAATCGGTCGGATCTCCCGAGGAAACTGATCCGGCGGCTGAATCCTGTATCGTTCGACGAGATGGCGGATCATGGCGCCAGCGCCATCTGCTGCGGAAACAGCGCCTGGATCGGGTGCGATGCATTCAGCAAGGCCCTTCAGGTCAAACGCATCCGGCAGGCCCATGAAACAGGAAGCGATCTGTTGGTCACGGCCTGTCCCAAGTGTCAGATCCATCTCCGCTGCGCCATGGAGGACCCGTTTTTGGGCGAGGCGCTTCAGATGGAAATGATGGACGTCACCAGCGTCCTGGCCCAGACCATCGAATGGGAGTAAAGGGATTTCGGGAGAAAGAGGAAACAATGGAAGCAAGTGTGCTTGACAATGAGACGCAACCTTCGGCTGAAAGCCCCCGCATCGGGGTCTATGTCTGTCACTGCGGACTCAATATCGCCCAGACGGTGGACTGCCGGAAGGTGGCCGAATCGGCCGCACTTCTGAGCGATGTGATCGTCTCCAAAGATATCGGCTACGCCTGTTCAGAGCCCGGACAGCAACAGATGAAGGATGATATTAAGGAGTATGAACTGGACCGGGTGGTGGTGGCATCCTGTTCCCCGCGGCTGCACGAACCCACCTTCAGACAGATGCTCCAGTCGGCCGGACTCAATCCCTATCTCCTGGAGATGGCCAATCTACGGGAGCAGTGCAGCTGGGTCCACATGAAGGATCCCGAGGGGGCCACACAAAAGGCCCGGGACCTGGTCAAGATGGCCGTATCGCGGATACGGCTCCTTGAGGCGCTCCATGAGGACACCCTTCCCCTGACCAAGAGGACCCTGGTGATCGGAGCCGGCGTGGCCGGGATCCAGGCGGCCCTCGACCTTGCAGACAACGGCTACGACGTGGTCCTAGTGGAAAAACTGCCCAGCATCGGCGGGGTCATGGCCCAGCTGGACAAAACCTTTCCCACCATGGACTGTTCCATCTGAATACTGGGGCCCAAGATGACGGATGTCGGTCGACATCCCCGGATCACCCTCTACACCCTCAGCGACGTGGTCGATGTCAAGGGCTATGTCGGCAATTTTGATGTCAGGATACTGAAAAAGGCCCGCTACGTGAATGAAAAGGAATGCACGGCATGCGGGGAATGCGCCAAGGTCTGCCCGGTGGTGCGTCCGGATGAGTTCAACCTGGGCCTCTCCTCCCGGCGGGCCATTTTCTCCCCATTTCCCCAGGCCGTTCCTTCGGCCTATGTCATCAACATCGCCGAGTGCCTCGGTCACAATCCCGTGGTCTGCGCCAAGTGCGTGGACGCCTGCGACAAGGGGTGCATCGATTTTCACATGTCCGACGAAGAGATCGTCGAGACCGTAGGCTCCATAGTGGTGGCCACCGGCCTGGAGGTCTACGACCCTACTGAGATGGATGAATACGCCTATGCCCGGTTTCCGAACGTGGTCACCAGCCTTGAATTGGAACGGCTCATCAATGCCGGTGGACCGACCGGAGGAGAGGTCCTTCGGCCCACAGACCGAAAACCGCCCCGGTCCATCGGGTTTGTGCAGTGCGTGGGGTCCCGTTCCGCCAAAAAGGGAGGAAGCTACTGCTCCAATATCTGCTGCATGAACACGGTGAAGAGCACCCTCATGCTCAAAGAGCACTATCCCGACATGGACCTCAAGGTCTTTTACATCGACATACGGGCCTTTGGAAAGGGCTTTGAAGACCTCTACACGCGAAGCCGGCGCTTGGGGGTGCATTATCTCAGGGGGCTTCCGGGAACCGTGGAAGAAGGACCGGACAAGAGCCTGAAGGTATCGGTGGAAAACACGGCCACCGGCAAACTCGAAACCCATTCTCTAGATATGCTGGTCCTGGCCCTGGGGATCAAACCGGCCTCCAGCACCCAGCGGCTTCAGGAGATGCTGGGACTCCAGCTTACCCCGGACGGGTTCTTCTTGGAGGCCCATCCCAAGCTCCAGCCGGTAGACGCTGCCACCCGGGGCGTCTTCTACGCCGGATGTGCGGAAAGCCCCAAGGACATCAAGGAGAGCGTGACCCAGGCCTCGGCCGCCGCGGCACGGGCCATCCGACTCATGCACAAGGGGGAGATCACCACCGAGCCGATCACCTCCATGGTGGTGGCGGAGGCATGCAAGTCGTGCGGCAAGTGCGCGGAGGTCTGCCCTTACAACGCCATCACCGTGGATGTCAAGCGGAAGACCCCGGCTGTGGTCAATACCGCCGCCTGCGCCGGATGCGGCACCTGCGCGGCAGAGTGTCCCTTCGACGCCATTGTCATGAATCATTTCACCGATGACCAGATCCTTAATCAGGTCCATGCCCTCCTGGAAGAGGACCCCAAGGAAAAGGTCCTGGCCTTTGCCTGCAACTGGTGCTCCTATGCCGGGGCCGACTTTGCCGGGGTGTCCAGGCTCCAGTACCCTCCCAACGTGCGGCTCATCCGGACCATGTGCTCGGGAAGGGTCGATGAAAAGTTCATCTGGGAGGGCTTTAAGATGGGGGCGCCCGTGATCCTGGTGAGCGGGTGCCATATCGGCGACTGCCATTATATCGACGCCAATCACTGGACCGAAAAGCGGGTCGCAAAAATACACAAAAAGATGGCAAAGCTGGGAATGCGGCCCGAACGGCTCCAACTGGAATGGATCAGTGCGGCCGAGGGGATCCGCTTTGCCGAGGTCATGAAACGGATGGAGTCATTGAGGGACGCCGTATCCCTTGAGGAGATCGCCGAAACAGTGCAGATACTCACGGAATGATTGGCGATTGATGATTGTTGATTGACGATTGAGTGAAAACCTCGTCAAACCCGGCGCCTCCTGTGGCTAAACCTTCAATCCCGACAGGAGCGTCAGTCTGTCAACTCAACGACCCAACTCATTGAACACGTTATTAAGAAAACCGAGCCCATATTTTTTGCTTCTCTGCTGCCTTTCAATCAACAATCTGCAATCATCCATCATCAATCCAATACATGTCCCCTGACGATCGCAAACCCCTGCTGAAAACCGTGTTCAGCCACCGCATGTTCGTGGCCCTCATCATGGGCTTTTCCTGCGGCATGCCCCTTCTGTTGACCATCACCGTCCTTCAGGCCTGGATGCAGGAGGAAGGGGTGGACCTGACCGTCATCGGCTTGATGGCCCTGGTGGGCCTCCCCTATACGGTCAAATTCCTCTGGGCCCCCTTTCTGGACCGATATACCCTCCCTTTCCTGGGCCGGAGGCGGGGGTGGCTCCTCACGGCCCAAGTGGCCCTGGCCCTGGCCATCGCAGCGATGGCCCTGACCAATCCGGGCGCCAACCCCTGGATGGTGGCCGTGGCCGCATTTCTGGTCACCTTTTTCAGCGCCTCCCAGGATATCGTGGTGGACGCCTACCGGCGGGAGGACCTCTCGGACGCGGAACTGGGACTGGGCTCGTCCCTCTACGTGAACGGCTATAGGCTGGGCATGCTCCTGGCGTCCGGGGGCGGGCTCATCCTGGCGGACCACATCCCCTTTGCCTCGGTCTACCTCATCATGGCCGGCGGCATGCTGCCGGGGATCCTGACCACCCTCATGGCCCCGGAACCCCCGCTCCCGCCCGGGGCCCCCAGGCGTCTTCGGGAGGCGGTCATCGATCCCCTGACCGAGTATTTCAGCAGGGAAGGGGCCCTCTGGATACTGGCCTTCATCCTCCTCTACAAGATCGGCGATACCATGGCCAGCGCCATGACCACCCCCTTTTATCTCGACATCGGATTCACCAAGACCGAGATCGGGGCCGTGGTCAAGCTCTTCGGCTTCTGGGCCACGGTGGTGGGGAGCCTGATCGGCGGGGTGATCATGCTCAGGCTCGGGATCAACCGGTCCCTCTGGATCTTCGGCGTGCTTCAGGCCGTATCCACGGCCGGGTTTGCCCTCCTGGCCCGCGTCGGGCACAGCGTCCCGCTCCTTTCCGGGGTCATCGCCTTTGAGAACCTGAGCGGCGGCATGGGGACTGCGGCCTATGTGGCCTTCATGGCCAGCATCACCAACAAACGCTTCACCGCCACCCAGTATGCCCTCCTGAGCAGTCTTATGGGCGTTCCGAGGGTGATAGCCTCGGCCCCCACCGGCTTTCTGGCAAAACACTTTGGCTGGGAAGGCTTTTTCATCGCCTGCACCCTCATCGCCGCCCCGGGCATGCTCCTCCTCCTCAAGTTCGCCCCTTGGCGACCATCCTCCCGCTGACCCGAGCTTCCGACCCGGCAGGTCTCTCACAGAGCCCTCAGAATGCTTCGAATCCACAAAAACGCATGGTTGTTTATGCGGCCCGCACCATCAAGAGAATTGACTGAACAGACGGAACATGTCATATATGTTCTGAAAATTTCTGCCGTCTTTCTGAAACAACCGGCTGTTTGTCCTGAAGGGAGGATCCCGTGACGCACGCATCCGAACTGGCCCTTCAACACTTGAGAGACCTGTCCACACTCAAGTGGTATGTCATCCCTCTGCTGGCCGTTGTGTTCTATATTTACGCGCGGGAAATCAAGGCGGCGCGGTCATCGGGCAACTGGGATGCGGTCTATGCCGGGCTGACCCTGTTCGGCATGGATTTTATCAACGAGACCTGGAACGGCTGGGTGCTTCACTTTACCCAGCATTCCGCCTGCTGGACCGTGCCCGGCGAAACGGCCCTCCGGACCATGGTGGGCTGGAACATCGAGATCATGTTCATGTTCGCCATTGCCGGCATCATCTATTATCACACCCTGTCGGAGGACCCGGCCGAAAGAATCTTGGGAATCCCCAATCGATGGTTCTGGGCCATCGGCTATGCAGCGTTCTGCGTGTTCGTGGAATGCGCGCTCAATAAGGGAGGTCTCCTGGTCTGGGAATACCCCTGGTGGAACCGCAGCTTCGGCGGGATCTGGCTCATCTTCTTCTTCGGCTACTTCCACTTTTACGTGGCCACCATTCTGGTCCTCTCCCTCAGGTCCCACACGGCCAAAATTGCCGTTGTGACGTGCCTTTACCTCACGGCCGTAATCGCCAATATCATCTGTCTGGGATTCCTGGGATGGGTTTATTGAAAGGAGTTGATTATGCCTGAAAAGCAACCGCCGAGCCCAGGCCGGTTATCCTAGTGAAGCTGCTCCTGGAGCGTCTGAGATCGGATGGCCAGGCCGATGAGATAGTGTCCGTTAAAGCGTCCCTGGCGTTCTTTTTTGATATGCCGGATTTCCGTATCCATCAGGTCTGGAGGGAGGAATGAATCTTTGGGATAGTACTTCATTTTGATGACATCGCCGACCCTGAGCAAATCGATAATCTCGGAATTCTCATTGACCAGAACCCCAATGGATGACGTTGTCAGATTCCGAATCTTAAACTGGTGGACAAAAAACGAACCATTGACTGAGAACTCCACGCTATAGTATTTGTTTGTGGATAGATCGGGTGCATAAGGGCCTGTCCCTCTCTTGCTTTCTTCAATTTCAATCAATCCCATTCTGTATGCCTCCTCTGGTCATGAGTCTACCTGTATAGTCCTGGGGCTTCCGCCATGTGGAGAAATGCAAATATGATGCCAAAACGAGAGATCTATTGTAAACGGTTCATTTGGACGATGTCATGGGCACATTGGGGATATGCAAGGGGCGCCCCGGGCGCTTCTATGAAGGAATCGTCAATGTTTTGACGACATTCAAACATACGCCCTCAAATCGCCTTGGATACAATTCCCTTCTCTGTGAGGTCACTGCAGAGCAATCGGGAAAATGGAGAGCGGGAGAAAGAGACCCCCACGCGCTTGCCGATAAGGCACCATTTTCTTCAAGGGTGCAGAGAAGGTGCTTCGTTTGAAGTGATTTCAGGATTTGGACGGTGGTAGATACGGTGTCTTGCGTCCTGTATACTCAAGAAGAGGCAGTTTACCAATCCATTCAACTATTTTAGGCAGAGAGAAGAATCGGGTATCATTTGCCAAAGGAGCGATGGTGCTTTTCATGGTGGACAGGAATGGACAATAAAAAACGATCCCACATCAGGCCGGGGGATCGGGTGCAGGTTGTGCAGAAACAGGACCAGCGCTCCGGCAGGTTGACGGAAGGGATTGTACACACAATTCTGACACGTTCCGCCACTCACCCCCACGGCATAAAGGTGCGCCTGGAAAACGGGGTGGTTGGCCGGGTAAAGGGGATCATCCCTCAGCGGGAGAATTGAAAGGAGAGATTGATTGCTGCGCATCTTCGTAGACGCGGACGCCTGTCCGGTGAAACCGGAGGTCTATCGAGTGGCTCACCGCTACCAGCTGAGCGTCACGTTGGTAGCAGGGGTAAGAATGCGGATCCCGGAGAGCGGGAACATAGACCTGCAAGTTGTTGGTCAGGGCATGGATGCAGCCGACGACTGGATAGTCCAACATATGGAGGCGAGCGACATTGTTATCACGGCGGACATTCCTCTCGCAGCCCGGTGCGTTGCCAAAGGCGCCTATGTGCTTGGACCCACGGGGAAACCCTTCTCAGAAGACAACATCGGTTCTGCCCTTGCCACTCGAAACCTCCTCTCCGAGCTGCGGGAGTGGGGTGAGGTTACGGGAGGACCTCCGCCGTTTGATAAGCGCGACCGTTCCCGCTTCCTGCAGTCGCTGGACAATGCCATCAACCAAATCCAGAGGGAGAAGGGGGGATGCGATCAGCTCCGGACACCGGAGTTGCGAACTGAGGATTAGGTATACTTTCGTTGTAAGCAAGGGCTGGAATATCTAACTTGGCCAAGCCTTGCCTATATTAGACCCTTTTCCCCGCGCATCCCGTCTCTTGCCTTTTTTTCTTCACCCAAAGGGCATCAGTCTGAATCGGAATACAGGTCTCCATGGGGAATCTCTTCACCCGGACGCCAGGTGTCGTAATCCCCGGGCCCGAGCAGGTCCCCGGCACCGACCTTTCGGCTTACCCACACGATTCGGGTATGGCATTCCCAGACCCTTCGATCAAGGGTTTTCATCCTCTTTTCCAAGGCTTTCTCAGCAGTTGTCCGACTCTTATGGACGGAAAAGACTCGTTTTTGCGGGTGATCCAGTTGGTGTTGGTCATAGATGAGGGCGTACATGGCCCACCTCCTTTCGGTATATTAACTCGTGTTTGCTCGTGGAGGTGATAAGGTGACAGAGAACGTCCATTCATATAAGAGTATCCTGAGATGGATCTTGGATGTCAAGGAAAACAAGGACCGGCTGCCAGCCCGGCAGGTCCTTGGCCGCAAACCGGGTCCGGCTCCTGCGGCTTCAGAGACGCTCTGCTTTGGGTTGGTGGGTGGCGGTTGACTGAGGGAAGGGATTGACTCGGGCTCGGACTTCCCAGTAATTACTGAAAAGCTACAGAGAGTGCGAAGTCTCAATTTATCTTGGAATCAACTCCGCCTGCATTCTCACCACGACATGTCCCCAACCGCCACAGGAAGGGCCTGTATCGAAACATCCGGTGGTGTTGAACATCACCTCGTTCGGATTGCGTCCGTTCATAAAGTTTTCAAAGAATGCATTTATAAGCACCGTCAGATTCGGCATCAGGAATGCACATATCCGATCCGGATTCTCCTTGGTAAGCAGATTGCCGGAATTATCAAAAATCAGCTGTTGACCGACGACATGTCCTGAGTGGCAGCCTTTTGATTCGGTCACTTCGGCAACCAGTCTGTATTTCGATGCTTCAATTGCGTTTTGAAAAAGCTTTTGAAATCTAGGGGTTTTTTCAATCATTGACCAATCCTGGTCTTCAAGGTTCAATCTCCTCCGGATTATTTCTGCGATTTGTCCCTTATCCATGCCGTCCCTCCCTCTGTGAGCGTCCTCGTCATTTGGAGATAATTTGGTTTTCCGATTCCAAGGCGTCGAATTCATATGTTCTGGATACTACTGAAAGGTTAGGAAAATCAATCCAAAATATTGGACTTTTTCATTTGGCCAGGGCAATGACATTGGACATTCAGGTGGTTTTCACCGCGATGCAAAGGCGTTTTCTTGTTTCTTTGCCGGTGCGAGAACGGCGGAAAGTCCAAGGTCTTTTCACACCCATGAGTTACCATTGAGGCGTGTCACCGAGGTTTCACCAAATCAACATCCCCTCTCATCTCCAGGATCATGCACAAGTGTTGACAAGGTCTTGAAATTCTTTCAATCTATATGTCTTCAACCACAGGGACTGAGCTGATGCAGGCGAGGCGTTTACTCCGGCGCCTCTCTGATTGAGCTGACTCTCGATGGGTCCGGCGGGCACGCTGCCCGGGGACCTTAAAACCATAAAATTTTGATATTTTTTTTTAAAATCGTTAACTCTCTGCCGCATTTAGCAAAAAGATGTGGTATGGTACGGCCTCAAAAGGGAAAAGTGTATGGGTCGGATGGCAGCCAGAAAATGAGAGGTGCTGACACAGTGCGCCTTCCGGCAACTGAAACTCCTGCGGCAACTCTTTGACAGCTTTCAGAAAGCCAAGATGCATTAACTGCCAACAACTTATCTCCGAACCTACTTTCACAGAGTGTTCTTTTCTTTTCGATGGGAAAAGAAAGAACTTAATCTAAACTTCCTTTAATCATATTACATTTTGGTAAACAGCTCGTCATTTTTCGCCCATAACCCATTTCGCCGCTTCCGACACCACACGTATCATGGCTAAATTTACTATTTTTAAAAGACTTGTCCTGGGTTTCCTCGTAATCCTGCTGGTTGTTACTGCTCTCGGGGTGTACTCAACCTTGAAGCTGGGGCAGTTGAACCAGATCATCCGATCCATCAGTTCTATCGACAATGAAACCATGAGGATGGCAAATCGGCTGAGGGATTCCCTCCTCACTCAGAGGAAGTTTGAAAAAAAATATGTGGTTTCCAAAGACACGGACTTTCATCGCCAGTTTCTGGAGACTGAGAAATATATCGAAAAGGATCTCGAGCAGATGAGCCCCCTTATGGGTGACACTGAAAGCGAGGATCTCCTTACCGACGTAAAGACGTTTTATCGCCGTTATCTTTTTACGGTTCAAGAGGAAGTCCGCTTGATAAAGAGCAGGGAGAGATATTCCCAGCAAGAATATGAGCAGATAAAGGAGGAGCTTACCGAACAGATCATTCAGAAGCTTGAAACATTGATAAAAGAGACAAAGGCGGCTATCGATAACAAAATTGACATGTCCAAAAGGATCGGTTCGCAGGCATCGAAAGTTATCGTGATCATCACCATAGCATCCGTTGCAATGGGAATCTTAATCGCATTTTTCATTGCCCGGACGATCAATCGACCTATTGTTCTCCTGATAAAAGGGACAAAGGAGATCGCCAAAGGAAAATTCGAAAAACACTTGACCATACCCTCTCCTCCAGAGATAAATGAACTGACAAATGCATTCAATCATATGTGTGACCGCTTAAAGGAACTCGACGAGATGAAGGCGGATCTTATCGCCCATATATCGCATGAATTTCGAACCCCTCTGGCGGTAATCAGGGAAGCGGTAAGCCTGCAGCTGGACGCTATCTCCAAAGGTCCCATAGAAAAACAACGCAGGCTTTTGGGTATCATCGCAGAGGAATGCGAGAGACTGATAACCTCAGTCAATAAGGTACTCAACCTGTCTCGGATGGATGCCGGAATGATGGACTATCATATGGAGGAATACAGCCTTTCCCAGTTGGTAGAGATGAGCGTTTCGAAGATACGGCCGATAGCGGAAAGGAAGAAAATTTCTCTTGAGGTGAATCTTGTCGACAACCTGCCAAATGCTGCAATAGATACAGAAAAGATCGGACAGGTACTTGATAACCTGTTGGACAATGCGTTGAAATTCACCTCGGCAAGGGGGAAGGTGTCAATCGGAGCAGTTCTCAAAGATAAGGAGCCCTCAAACCATCTCGGCAATGAAGAAAAAGAGTTCATAGAGGTTTTTGTATCAGATACAGGGTGCGGGATCCCGAAAGAACATCTTCAAGACGTGTTTGAAAAATTTAAGAAGTTGCATGAGAAAGGCACAGGGTTGGGCCTTTATATAGCAAAGCAAATTGTCAGTGCCCACGGAGGCCATATATGGGTAAAAAGCGAAGAAAAAATAGGAAGCACCTTTTTCTTCACGGTGCCTGTTTTTTAGCCGTCCTGCTGTTAAGCGCCGGATGCCTCAATAGCCCGGCCTTTCAAAAGAAGTGGGACGAGAACAAATACCAGGCGAACAAACATCTTGAATTGGCCGAAAACCTGGCAACCCAAAGAGACTATGGGGGAGCGCTCAAAGCATATGAAGATGCTGTAAGATTGTCTTCCGGCGATTCGCCGGGTGACAGGGCACTGTTTCACATGGGACTTATCTGGGTGCATCCGGACAATCCACAGACAGATTATGAAAAGGCCCTTCCATATTTTCAGCGGCTTTCCCGGGATTTTCCCCGCAGCCCCCTAAAGGAACACGCCGGGGCATGGGTAAACGCCATTAATCACATCATCCAGTGCAACGGCAGAATAGAAGAGCTTGAAGAGGCACACAACCTGGCAATCAAAGGAGACTACAAAGGAGCGCTCAAAGCATATGAGGAGGTTGTAAGGGTATTTCCCGGCGAATCGCCGGGAGACAGGGCCTTGTTTTATATGGGGCTTATCTGCGCGTATCCTGCCAATCCACAGAGGAATTATGAAAAGGCCCGTCGATATTTTCAGCGGCTTTCCCGCGATTTTCCTGGAAGCCCTTTAAAGGAACAAGCCAGCATCTGGGTGAGCGCCACTAACGAACTTATCCGATATGAGGAGAGAGTCCAAGATCTTGAAAAATCGGTCAGCGTGTTGAATAAGCGACTGAATATTCTAAAAGAAATAGACATAAGGATTGAAGAAAAAAAGAGGGAAGATCGACCCCGAAAATAAGCAGGTGAGCGGGTATGACTGCAGAGAACATTCTGATAGTGGATGATGACAAAAACATGCTTGAGGTCCTGAGCCTAAGGCTTGAAGCGGAAGGATATACCGTCACTGCCACCGCCGGAGCCCAAGATGCCTTAAAAATGGTTGAAAATGAGCTGTTTGATCTTGCGCTTGTTGATCTCAAGTTGGCCGGAAGGGAAAATGGCATCGACTTGATGGAAAAGTTGCACCTGGTAGCTCCTGAAATGCCGGTGATCATTCTCACCGCCTACGGAACAATCGACACGGCGGTAGAAGCCATGAAGCGCGGCGCCTACAGTTACCTCACTAAGCCGTTCAACCGTCGAGAACTGCTTCTTCAGATCAAAAACGGCTTAGAAAAGAGTAGTCTTTCAAGAGAAGTCAGAAGGCTAAAGGCCTTGGTAGGGGAAAGGTATGGCTTTGAAAACATCATCGGCAAGAGCAAAATAATGCAGGACGTCATGGAGCAGGTCGCTAGAGCGGCAGAGACAGACTCCAACGTCTGTATCTCTGGAGAGAGTGGAACCGGCAAAGAACTTATCGCCAAGTCTCTGCATTTGTTAAGTTCCCGAAAGGATAAGCCGTTTGTGGCGGTAAACTGCGCCGCCATTCCGGAAGGGTTACATGAAGGCGAACTGTTCGGTTATGAAAAGGGGGCCTTCACCGGCGCCCACAGAAATAAGAGAGGGTTTTTTGCCCAGGCCCATGAAGGGACTCTTTTCCTTGACGAGGTGTCGGAGATGCCGGAATCCATGCAGGTAAAACTGCTCCGGGTGCTTCAGGAAAAACAGTTTTATCCTCTGGGGGGGGAAAAATCAACGCATGTGGACGCAAGGATATTGACAGCCACAAATAAAAATCTGGAAGACGAAGTCAAAAATAACAGATTTCGTGAAGATCTTTTTTATCGCATTTACGTCATACCTATTTACCTCCCCCCTTTGCGGGAGAGGAAAGAAGATATCCCCCTTTTGGTAGATCATTTTTTAAACAAATTTGACAATAAATTGAAAAAGGGCGTAAAGGGAATTTCTACGCCCGCCCTCCAGAAGCTCTTGGCTTATTCCTGGCCCGGCAATGTGAGAGAATTGGAAAACACCATCGAGTATGCGGTGGCCATGACTGCTCAGGAGATCATTGGCGAAGACATGATTCTACATACCAGAGCATCAGAAGATGATAAGTTAAGTTCATTAAAAGAAGCCAAAAATCAGTTCGAAAAGGGCTATATTTCCAACATCCTGTCGCTTTCAGAGGGCAATGTGAGCAAGGCGGCGAAACTGGCCGGAAAATACAGGGGCGATTTCTACGCCCTCATGAAGAAACATCACCTGACTCCTTCGGCGTTCAAAAAGGCAAAGTAAGTCACTGATCCAAGTTTCTTTATTTTCCCTGTCCGGTTCAGAAGAATTATTTTCTAACACCTGAGAAGACTTTTTCCAGGAAGCTCAAGGAAATGCTCATGGCCGTTATCAAGGAACTCATGTACGAAAAGGATCCTGGAACGGGCTGTCAGCCTGGACCCGAACAACGGGCGGAATTACACGTGCTGGATCAGGCCCGGGGGTTTAATCGGCTGGCAGACATCTATCTTGCAGAAGAGTCCTCCTGGAGAAAAAAGTTAAAAAGACAAAAGGAGGGGATTGAGGGGAAGGACTGACCCAGACCATGCGATGCTTAACATTATATCGAAGCAGATCATAATTTTTGGGCTTAGTTGACCATCGGCCCATTGTGCGCTTCAAAAATTCAGTCTTCCCTGAATGATTTTCTGCAAATATGTGGGTATTCATACTGGGTCGAACGCTTGTCCCACAATTTCAACCCATTTGTGCTCAACAATTATGGCCGTTTCTCTTTTTCAGAGACAGGATCTCGCTCCCGGCGTTCAAATTTCCTCTACATCAATCTTTTTCCTTGACCTTTAGAGGGTTACAAGGCTATTTGATCTTACCATCGGGAATTGTCCGAAATTGCACTTTAATGATTCGCATAAGGAGAAAAGAGATGAAAAAAGAAGAATTAGTGGCATTTGTTTCAGAAAAGGCAGACATCACCAAGAAATCCGCAGGTGAAGCCGTTAACGCCGTGTTGGAGGGCATCACTTCCGCATTGGAGAAAGGGGATTCTATCTCCCTGGTAGGCTTCGGGAGTTTTAAGACTGTGACGCGAGCTGCTCGAGAAGGAAGAAATCCAAGCACGGGTGAAAAAATTCAGATTTCGGCCTCCAAGGCGATTAAATTTGCCCCAGGCGCAACGCTTAAGGAGCGGATTAACAGATAAGCACCAGGGCTCCAAGATTCTATGGAGATCTTGCGCTCGAGTCAGGAGCTTAAAGAAGGGTCTTAAGCTGCAGAATTTCAGTAGACAAGTCGCATTTGCCTTGTTATTCATATAAAGATGGTTAACATAAATTATCAATAAAGTTCCGCCGCCAATTGGGCGGAAGAGTTTCTTTCTGTTGGAAGTATCCGTTTCTCAAACGCTGTCATCCTTCAGTCGGTAACGTTGAAATTTTTCGAAAGGAGGATGATATTATGATAAACGGAACTGTTAAATGGTTTAACGACCATAAAGGTTTTGGGTTCATCGAGCAGGAAAACGGCCCGGATGTATTTGTGCATCACAGCGCAATCAATGCAGCCGGTTTTAAATCCCTCAGTGAAGGTGCGCGTGTGACCTTTGACATCGAGCAAGGGCCAAAAGGTCCGGCTGCTGTCAATGTGACGGCTGTCTAACATGCTTTAAAAGGCAATTAAAGGCATCTCCTGTGAAGCGGGGGATGCCTTTTTGTCGTTTTTCCCATCAAATCTTTCATACAGGCGGAGGTTCTTTCCCTGTTACCAGAGACCCTATCCATACACCCTGAAAGGAAATACCATGGCAAGACCCAATTACGAGTTTCAGAAACGCCAGAAAGAATTAGCCAAGAAAAAGAAAAAAGAGGAAAAAAAACAACGCAAGCAGGAAAACAAGTCGGTGGAAAACGATGATGCTGAAAAGTCCCCGAATTCTTGAACCATTGATCGATAGTCGCAGGGATCGATCCGCACCTATTGCCGGGGTTATTCAAAGGCTAAGGCCGGAAAATAAGAAGGGCCGGGCCATTTCGGCGAAAAATGATTTTCTTAAAGGCCAGAAGGTGGCGCTGCGCATCTCCTCTCAAACCGAGATGGGGTTTTTGGCCGACATCAACGGCACCCACAAGGGCATCCTTTATAAAAACGAGGTGTTTCAGCCGCTGAAGATCGGTCAGGAAATTGACGGATTTATCAAAAAAGTGCGCGACGACAAGAAAATAGATCTTTGTCTGCAAAGACCCGGCTACAAATCCGTCGATGCTGTGTCACGAAAAATTATGGACGAATTGCAGCAACAGGGGGGATTTATCCGGGTCACCGATGAGAGCCGGCCAAGGCTGATCGCCGACCTTTTCGGCATCAGCAAGAAATCATTCAAGAAGGCCATCGGCAATCTGTACAAAAAAAGGTTGATTGACCTTGAAGAAAACGGCATCCGGCTGCGGGAAAAAAAAGTAAAAAGACCTGTGAACAGCTCAAATGTACCTGCCAGAAGACCCGCCGCTGCAAGGTTACGCAGTTAAGGGGTTAATCAGCTTCTATCGGAGACCCCCCGGCTGAGCTCACCTGCAGGCGTTGGATCTCAACTGGCTTGTGTTTTTTTCCTTCTTCCCAGCCATTTTTTCCCGGGCTCGGGCTTTCTGGGACGGCGACGGCGTCAAGGAAACCGTCTGGAGTGCCGTATCATGGGCTGAATCAAATGCGATCGCATCGCATTCGGGCCAGCAACGCCTCTATTTCGTCGGTTATATCATCCACCCTCAGAGGTCTTTCCCGTCCGCAGGACCTGCAGACGATAAAAACCCCTGATCATCTCCTGACAAGTTCGGACTGTTTCCCGCATCTGCACATCATCGCCATATGAGCGTACCGTGAGAACTCATTCCTCTTCATAGACATTGGCAATACAGCAGAGGAAGGTGGCCTCCTCGGTCCCGCTGGCGTTCTTCATGCCGTGAGGCTCCATGCTGGGGACAAAAATAATATCATGGGGTCCCACTGTCCGTTCGCTGGTCTGCTCATCCGTCTCCCTGTCATATGAATAGACGACCATCCGCCCGCTCAGGATAAACATGGTCTGCACATAGAAATGATTATGGATGGGAATTTCACCCCCGGGGCCGACGGTAAAGAATCTGAGGCCGTATTCCGGGGAATCGTCGGGACCGGCCTGGCTCAACCATCGGATTCCCACTTCGCGCACCTTCAGGGATCTACCCTTATACGGAAAGCTCTCAATCCGCATTTCTTCCCTGTCGTTGACATTCAAGATATCCATTGTGGTTGCCCTTTCTCAGTCATGCCAGGAAAGTGTCTTGAGTCGATCCCTGTCCCCGGCGGTTCGTGTCACGACGCCATGCCTCAAATAAACGAAAAAAACCAGTTCTTCCTGCGGCTGAATATCGCCTACCATGACCGCATACCCCCACCGTTCCTCATCGCCCTGGCGCGAAATGGCGTCAGGGATCCCCAAAGCGGCCCGCACCATGTCGCCGGTCATCCCCGGTTCCACTTCCCGTTTGGCCACCTTCCGGATCGTGGCATCATCCCATTTGGGATACTGATATCGAATTTTGGACTCCCGGTAGGGGGTTTCCGCACATCCTCCAAGCATCAACGCCCCTAAGAGGAGGATACTTACTGCTATTTTCATCATCTGTCTTCACCCTTTCCTATCATGCACTTCATATTGATCGTGATGGGCAATATGCCGAGATAACGCAACGGCCATGGTCCGGGTTTCTGGCCTTGCAGACCGCCCTTCCGTGATAGATGAGAAGGTCTGAAAAGCGACGCCACCGCTCTTTTGGAAGGATTTTTTGAAGGTCGGTTTCTATCTTGTCCGGATTCTCGTTCTGGGTGAGCCCCAACCGAAGGGAAAGCCGCTTCACATGGGTATCCACCACTACACCGGGGATATCAAAGGCAGCTCCCAGTACGCAGTTGGCTGTCTTTCTCCCCACGCCCGGCAGCTTGATCAACGCCTCCATGCTGGCAGGAACCTCTCCTCCATAGAGATCCAGCAGACCCTGAGAACATCCCTTCAGGGATTTTGCCTTATTCTTGTAGAATCCGGTCGGCCGGATGTCCGCTTCCAGTTCTTCAATGGGCGCTGAGACATAGTCCCGGGGGGATTTGTACTTTTTGAACAGGTCCTTTGTCACCATATTCACCTGCTTGTCCGTGCACTGGGCCGACAGGATGGTTGATACCAGGAGCTGAAACGGGGTTTTATAGGTGAGAGCGGTTTTTTCGTGAGTATAGATGGGATCCAGCGTCTCGTAGATCAGACCGGCCCTTTCCTTCATCTTTTTTGCGCTTTCCATAATTCCTCAACCCTTCAATTCCTCAGCCGAAGATCTCTCTTAGGACCTCTCTTGCTTCCCTGTACTGCCCGTCGCTCAGCGCCATGGAACCATCCTTCCGCTGCAAGGGGGGCGCCCCGACACGATATATCCGTTCCTTGAGTGTTGCCTGCCTGGCGATCCGTTCAGGCACATCCGGCGTCACGCCGATCGCCAATTTGACGTCATCGGGAAATTTCCCCGGGTCCGCGGTCTCATAGATGACGGCAAGCCGGTCATGATGATGTTCAAGGAAATCGTCCAGGGCCCGCCAGCCCACGGCCCCATGAGGCTCGAGGATGATCCCGAATCTCTCATAGACCTCCCGAATGGCTGCATAGTGATCCGGGTTGCTGACGCTGATGGAATAAAAATCTCTTCGCATGGCTGCCATGTCCGGCCTCACGTCCATGACGCCTTCCTGAATCACATTTCCCTCCTCATCCCTTTTGTCGTAGACATGCCCCCCATACAGATCCACCAGTCTCGCAAAATTGCTCGGATTGGAGACGATCATGGCAGACGACGGGGATTTCCTGGAGGGTTTGACCCGGTAATCCTGAGTTTGCAGGAATTGGGGAAACTCATCGTTCTCGTTGACGCCGCAGACGATCTTCCGGATGGGAAGACCCATCTCCTTGGCCAAGACCGTGCCCATCATGTCTCCGAAGTTCCCGGAGGGCACGCTGGCAATCATCGGCTCGTCATATGCGGCAATGCGGGAATAGGCGAAAAAAGGGTAGACGGCCTGAGGCAGGAGCCGGCCCACGCTGATGGAATTGGCAGAGGTGAACCGCGCAGGGTCCCCGAACAGGCCCTCCGCAAAGGCCCTGTCCCCTAAGAGACGTTTGGCAAGGGCTTGACACACATCAAAATCGCCGTTTATCTCAAAGGCATACACGTTGCCGGCCAGGGTGGTCATCTGTCTCCGCTGTCTTTCGGTGACAGATCCTTTTGGAAAAAAGACGATATTGTCGATCTGTTCCAGGCCATGCAGGGCATCGGCCACGGCCCCCCCCGTATCCCCGCTGGTAGCCACGACGACCACCCGCCGGGACCCCGATCGGGTGAGAAAATAATTGAGGGCCCTTCCGAAAAACCGGGCCGCATAATCCTTAAAGGAATAGGTCGGGCCCCGGGTCAGCCACATGATATGGGTCTTACCCGTGACATGGGCTACCTGGGTGGGGATGATCTCCTCATCATAGGCATCCGCGAGCATCTCCCTCAGGTCCGACCCTTCAATGTCCTCTTTTAAAAACGGGTAGAGTACCTGATAAGCGATCTGTGCGTAGGATTGCCCTTTCATCGCCTGAATTGCATCAGGGGGGAGTGAAGGGATATCTCTCTTCGAAATCATGTACAGACCATAATCGGAGGCAAGGCCGTTCATCAATGCGGTCTCGAAACTGGCATGTTCTGACGGGTTATTGGTGCTGTAGTAGGTGATCCGGCCCATGTAAGGCTCCCGTAAAAAGTAGATAGTAAGCAGTAGGCAGTAGGGAACGTCGTTTCCCTTCCCCGGCCCCTCCTGACTCAGGCAAGAGTATATATTTGAAGGTTTCGCGTGTCAAAGGGTAATAAAGTCCCGGCAATCTTCCTCATTCGATTTTTCTTGACATGAAAATGGCATTTCTTTTAAATTGGCACTGTAACTATATTGTGATTACAATGTGATTATATTTTTACGGATCCGTGAGGTCCCTAAACGTTTCATTCCGCTTCGGCAGCGGACCTGATGATGAGGGTTAAGTTATGAGATTGAAAGACAAAGTTGCAATAGTAACGGGCAGCAGCAGGGGTGTGGGAAAGGCCGTTGCCCTCGGTTTCGCACAACAGGGGGCGAATGTCGTCATCAACTACACTTCCAACCAAGATGCGGCTAAGGAGACGGTAAACGCTGTTCAGGCCATCGGGACCAAGGCCGTTGCCGTCAAGGCGGATGTGGCACGGAAAAAAGACGCAGAAGACCTGGTGGGGGCGGCCGTTGAGACCTTCGGCAGAATCGACATCCTGGTTAACAACGCAGGGTTTACCCGACCGGCCCTACTCCTCAAGATGACGGAAGACCAATGGGATCAGGTGGTGGATATCCACCTGAAAGGGGCCTTTCTCTGCTCACAGGCCGCCGGGCTGCGCATGAAGGAGCAAAACAACGGCAAAATCATCAACGTGATGTCGGTTGCGGGACTGGTGGGCACCGTGGGACAGGTCAACTACAGCGCTGCCAAAGGGGGCATCCTGAGTATGACCAAGTCCATTGCCCGCGAGCTGGCCCGCTATAATGTTTGCTGTAATGTCATCTCTCTCGGCATTGTGGCCACCGATATGACGGAGAAGATACGAAGCGATGATAAACTCAGAGAGATATACATGAACCGGATACTCTTGAAGCGGTTTGCCGAACCCGGCGATATTTCTCCGGCTTTTGTATTTCTTGCCTCAGACGAAAGCAACTACATCACCGGCCAGCTGCTCTGTGTGGACGGAGGCTACGGAATGATTTAACATGAAAAATTGACCATCAATCCCGCCTCAGGTATGCGGGACTCAACCACATCAATCCAGAAGCAAGGAGGATATCATGACAGTACCAGATAAAATTCAGACCTGGCAGATGGTTCAGCCCACGACATTCAACCGGGAAACCAAAGAGTCCACGCCCGGCAAACTGGAGAAGACCGAGATCCCTGTTCCCGAATTGCAGGCCGGAGAGGTCCTTGTGGAGGTGGCCGGGTGCGGCGTGTGCCACACAGACCTGGGCTATTTCTATGATGGCGTCCCCACTGTATCAAAGCCCCCTTTGACATTGGGCCACGAAATTTCAGGGACGGTCGTGGCTGGAGATGATGCCTGGATCGGCAAAGAGGTGATCATCCCTGCGGTAATGCCCTGCCGGAAATGTATCCTCTGCAAGACCGGCCGCGGAAACCGATGCCTGGACCAGAAAATGCCCGGAAACAGCCTCGGCCTCTATGGGGGGTTTTCCAGCCATATTCCTGTCCCCAGCATCGATTTGTGCGAGGTCAAAACCCGTGGAGATGTCCCCCTCGCCCACCTTGCCGTGGTGGCCGACGCCGCCACAACCCCCTATCAGGCGGCCAAACGGGTCGACCTGCAGCCGGGCGACAATGTGGTGGTGGTGGGGATCACCGGCGGGGTAGGCCAGTATGTGGGTCAGATCACCAAGGCCTTGGGTGCAAAGACGGTGATCGGGATCGCCCGCAATCAGGAGAAGCTGGACAGGTCCCTTCAGTACGGGGCTGACTTTGTCATCAATTCCAGGGACAAGGATGCCAAGGCCGTTTCCAAGGAATTTAAGACTATCTGCAAGGAAAACGAACTTCCCAATTTCGGTTGGAAGATTTTTGAGGTCACCGGTGCCAAAGGCGGCCAGGATATTGCGCTGGCCCTGCTCGGATTCACCGGCAAACTGGTTGTGGTGGGATTCGGCCTTGCCAAAAACGAATACGCCATCGGTCGATTAATGGCCTTTGACGCGGAGATTATCGGTACCTGGGGATGCCTCCCCGAGTATTATCCGATTGTCCTGGATATGGTCTTAAGCGGCAAGATCAACATGGCAAACTTCGTGGAAGTCCGGCCCATGAGCACCATCGCCGAGACGTTTGCCGAGGCCCACAAGACGCCGCCCATGAAACGGATCGTTCTCACGCCTGATTTTTAGGGCGGTCCAGCCGTTCCAGGCTTGAAACAGAGGCGTTAAACCAGAGCAGAGAAACAACTAAAAAGAAAAAGGAGGAGACATTATGGCTTTAGAATGGATGCCGAGAGAAGATGAGAAGAAAGATCACATTTTGCACACCGACGGCCACTGGGGAACCGATGCCCCGTGCGTGGTCTATGAAAAGAGACCCTTGACAGATCCGCAGGGAAACGTCGTGGAGGGTCTTTATGTGGCGTGGATTCGTCTCAATAACCCTAAACAATACAATTCCTATACCACGGAGATGGTGAAAGGCGTCATCGCCGGGTTTGAAAACGCCTCCCTGGACAGGAGCGTTGTCACCGTAGTCTTTACGGGCACCGGGCCTTTTGCCTTCTGCACCGGCGGAAATACCAAGGAATACAGTGAATACTACAGCCGAAGACCGGATGAATACGGCCAGTACATGGAGCTTTTCAACCATATGGTCGATTCCATCCTCGCCTGTAAAAAGCCTGTTATCTGCAGGGTCAACGGCATGAGGGTGGCCGGCGGTCAGGAGATCGGCATGGCATGCGACCTGGCCGTTTCGTCGGATCTGGCCATTTATGGACAGGCCGGGCCCAGACACGGGTCGGCCCCCGTGGGCGGGGCCTCGGATTTTCTCCCCTGGTATCTCAGCATTGAAGACGCCATGTGGAACTGTATCTCGTGCGAGATGTGGTCCGCCTACAAAATGAAGGCCAAGAACCTGATCAGCAAGATTGTCCCGGTCCTGAAGGTGGATGGCAAGTGGGTCCGAAACCCCATGATCATCACGGATCAGTATATCCAGGACGGCGAGATCGTCTATGGCGAATTCAAGACAGGTCCTGAGGCCAAAGAGGCCCGCGCCTTTGCCAAGGAACATCAGCCCAATGCGGATTTCGAGCTCCTGGACAAGGAAGTGGATAAAATGGTATGGACCTTTGCCAATCTCTTCCCCGCATGTCTTATCGAATCCATCGACAGCGTTCGCCAGAAGAAGAAATTTTTCTGGGATACCATGAAAAACGCCCACAGGCACTGGCTGGCAGCCAACATGGGCGGCGAAGCCTTCTTAGGCTTCGGGGCCTTTAACACCAAAAAGATCACCGGCAAGGATACCATCGACTTTATCAAATTCCGCCAGAACATTGCGGAAACCAAAGGATGGGATATGGATATGTTCGCGGAAGTTCTTGGAAAGCCTCAGGAATAGTCGCCTTATTGACGGTAAGAACCCATGTGGCAGGCAGGGCGGCAAGACCAAACCCTCCTGCCATTTTTTTTAAAAATGCGATTCCGGGTTGATGATCAGACATTGACCCATGATGAAGATAACCCGAACAAGAGGAGCGAGATAATCATGGCTTATGAACATATTGAGACCGGCTTCCAGGATGGGCTGGGGACCATCACCTTGAACCGGCCCCCGGTCAACATACTGAATATCGCGATGATGGAAGAGATCAATGAGGTGCTGGAGGACTGGCGGGGGAAGAAAGACCTCAAGGCCGTCCTCTTCGATGCCAAAGGAAAATGCTTCTCTGCCGGCGTGGATGTGGGAGAACACATGGGGGACCTGGCCCCCAAGATGATTGGGGTCTTTCATGGGATGTTCCGTCTGATGGATCGTCTGGGCGTACCTACCCTGGCCTCGGTATACGGGTCGTGCCTGGGCGGAGGATGTGAACTGGCCATCTTCTGCGATCTCGTCATATCTTCGGATGACGCCAAATATGGGCAGCCGGAGGTACAGGTGGGAGTATTCCCCCCCATTGCCGCGCAGATCATGCCCCGAATCATCGGAAGAAAGGCCGCCATGGACCTGATCCTCTCCGGGAGAATCATCTCCGCTCAAGAGGCCCTGGCAATGGGCCTAATCAACAAGGTGGTCGGCAAGGAAGACCTGCAGGCAGCTACCCAGGAATTTCTCAAGCCCTACCTCAAGCTGAGCGCCGAGGTCCTGAGAAAGACCCGAAAGGCCGTCATGGCCGGTCTCATGGATGAGCTGGAACCGTCCTTAAAGGTTATCGAAGGGATCTATTTAGACGAACTCATGAAGACCGCCGACGCCCAGGAGGGCCTGAAAGCCTTTCTGGAAAAGCGGAAGCCGGAATGGAAAAATGAGTAATGAACAAGCATTGAGAGGCCTTATGATGCCAAGGTCATCAGGGCCTCTCTTTATTATCAGTTCCGGATTCTTACATTGCTTTTTATATAATCGATGATTTCCGTGGTGGTCGTCCCTGGACCGAAGATCTCGGCAATGCCCGCGGTCTTTAAAGGCGGGATATCTTCGTCCGGGATGATCCCGCCGCCGACCACCAGCATGTCTGTTACGCCCTTCTCCTTCAAGAGTTCCATAACTCTTGGGAAGAGATAATCATGGGCCCCGGAAAGGATGCTCATGGCAATCACGTCCACATCTTCCTGAATGGCGGATGAGACGATCTGCGAGGGTGTCTGTCTCAGGCCGGTGTAAACCACCTCCATCCCGGCGTCCATAAGGGCCGAGGCCACAACCTTGATCCCCCGATCATGCCCATCAAGGCCCGGCTTTGCCGCCAATACCCGTATCTTCTTGTCTTTGGTCATCTCCCACCCTCCTGCTGCCTGATCCGCAGATTTCGCAGATTGGCACAGATTATCGCCATGGTTCACCGGCGCGGCCGCTATCCCTGCATCCGGTATCGAGCATTCAGCATTCCGTTACCTGGGCTACCCCAGCGTATTGACCGGCTGATATTCCCCAAACACTTCCCTCAATACGTCGCAGATTTCCCCGAGGGTCGCGTACGCCTTGACGGCCTCCAGGATGAGTGGCATCAGATTCCGGTCGCTTTCAGCCCCGCGCTTCAGGTCGGCCAGGCATGTTTCCACCTTTTTGCCATCCCTTTCCGATCGGAGCCGCTTGAGACGATCGACCTGGGAAGTGCGAACCGCCGGGTCCACCCTGAGGAGGTTTTTCGGCTTTTCTTCCGCAACGTGGAATCGATTGAGTCCTACGACGATCCTTTCCTCTTTTTCGATCTCCCGCTGGTATCGGTAGGCGCTGTCCTGGATTTCCCGCTGCACAAAACCCTTCTCAATAGCCTCGGCCGCACCGCCCAATTCATCGATTTTCCGGATATAATCGCCGGCCCGCGCATAGATTTCCCGGGTGAGTGTCTCCAGATAGTAGGATCCACCCAAGGGATCCACCGTATCGGTCACGCCCGTCTCATGGGCGATCACCTGCTGGGTCCGAAGGGCGATCTGCACGGCCTCCTCCGACGGGAGACAGAGCGCCTCATCCATGGAATTGGTGTGGAGCGACTGGGTGCCCCCCAGGACCGCGGAGAGGGCCTGAAACGCCACCCGCACGATGTTGTTCTTGGGTTGCTGGGCAGTGAGGGTGCACCCGGCGGTCTGGGTGTGAAATCGGATCATCATGGATTTGGGATTTCTGGCCTTGAACCGCTCCTTCATGATCTCGGCCCACAACCGCCGCGCTGCCCGGTACTTGGCGATCTCTTCCAGGAAATCCACATGGGCGTTGAAGAAGAATGACAGCCTGGGCCCGAAGGTATCCACATCCAGACCGGCGTCCAGGGCCGCCTGAACATAGGCAATCCCGTTCGCCAGGGTAAAGGCCACCTCCTGCACGGCCGTAGATCCCGCTTCCCGGATATGGTACCCGCTGATACTGATGGTGTTCCACATCGGCACATGATCCCCGCAATAGGAAAAGATGTCCGTGATAATCCGCATGGACGGTTTGGGGGGAAAGATATAGGTGCCCCGGGATGAGTATTCCTTCAGGATGTCGTTCTGAATGGTGCCCGTCAGCCTGTCGGCTGAAACGCCCTGCTTTTCCGCCACGGCAATGTACATGGCCAGCAGTACGGCAGCAGGCGAATTGATGGTCATGGAGGTGCTCACCTTGTCCAGGGGGATCTGATCAAAAAGGATCTCCATATCCTTGAGCGAGTCGATGGCCACTCCCACCTTGCCCACCTCGCCCATGGCCATTTCATGGTCCGAATCATACCCGATCTGGGTAGGAAGATCGAAGGCCACAGAGAGTCCTGTCTGACCCTGATCCAACAGGAACCGGTATCGCCGGTTGGATTCCTCGGCCGTGGCAAATCCGGCATACTGTCGCATGGTCCAGTATCGTCCCCGGTACATGGTAGGCTGTACTCCCCGGGTAAAGGGGTAGTCCCCGGGCAGGCCCACTTCCGACAGATAGTCGACATCGTTCCCGTCAAGGGGCGTATAGAGTCGTTTGACCGGAATGTCCGAGGTATTGACAAATGCAGCCTTCCGTTCCGGCCGCTTGCTCACGGTCTTTTCCACCGCCTCCGACCACCGTTTCAGGGCGGTCTGCAAGTCCTCATGACCTTTTTGATTCCCCATCTAAGCCTCCTGATTGTCTTCTGAGAAACGCTTCTAAAACTTGCGGGTTTTCATGAGAAACTATTTCAACACCCTGACATCTGTCAAATCATTTTTAAACGGCTCCGGCCCGACATCTTTCGCTCCGGTGTTCTGATTTTGATCTTGACAACGGATTGTAGCTTTATTATAGCTACACCTGTGATCATCAACAATTAAAATGCTGGCCCCCTTTTCGGGACAGCACGCATGAAACGATTTCTGGGAGAGGATGTTGCCATGACAGCAAATGAGATATTGGACCTGCTGTACGGGACCCTCCGTACAACCGGGGTATACAATTTCCAGTGGAACCTGATCATCATGTGGGGCATAGGAAGCCTCTTCATCTACCTGGCCATCGCCAAGAAATATGAGCCCCTCCTCCTCCTCCCTATCGGTTTCGGGATATTTATCGTCAACTTCCCCCTGGTCCCGTTAATGGGCTACTCCCACGGCCATGCCCAGCTCCTGCAGGTATTTTACCACTATGGGCTGGAATGGGAGGTCATCCCCTGCATCATTTTCCTGGGACTGGGCGCAATGACCGACTTTGGTCCTCTCATTGCCAACCCCAAGACCCTTTTGATCGGGGCCGGCGCACAATTAGGGGTCTTCATCACCTTTACTGGTACGGTCCTGGTGGGGTTCACTCTCAAGGAGGCGGCCTCTGTCAGCATTATCGGGGGCGCAGACGGCCCCACCACCATTTATCTGACCCAGCATCTGGCCCCCCAGCTCTTAGGCCCCAATGCCCTGGCGGCCTATTCCTATATGGCCATGGTCCCCCTTCTCCAGCCTCCCATCATGCGGATGATGACCAATGAAAAGGAGAGAAAGATCCGCATGCACCAGTTGCGACCGGTCTCACGGCAGGAAAAAATCCTCTTTCCTCTGGTCACCGCGGGCATCATCGCCCTGCTGGTGCCTTCCGTCATCCCCCTGATGGGGATGTTCATGCTGGGCAATCTGATGAAGGAAAGCGGCGTCGTGGGCAGGCTGACCGATACGGCCCAAGGTTCTCTCATGAATATTGTCACTATATTTTTGGGAATTTCAGTGGGGGCCACCATGCATGCCGATAAATTCTTAAGCTGGAAACCCCTCTTCATCTTCAGCCTGGGCCTTGTGGATTTTGCGGTCTGTACCGTCGGGGGGATTGTTACGGTGAAAATCATGAATCTCTTCCTGAAGGAGAAGATCAACCCCCTCATCGGCTCGGCAGGCGTCTCCGCAGTACCCATGGCGGCACGCGTCTCCCAGATGCAGGGGCTTAAGTATGACAAGACCAATCATCTCCTGATGCATGCCGTGGGACCCAATTTGGCAGGGGTTATCGGATCGGCCGCTGCAGCAGGCATGTTTATCGCCATGTTTGATTAATCGAATGGTGGAATTCTGGAATAATGGGTCAACCTGGAAAACAAGCACATAAGATACACAGTTACAGAAAGTTGTAAAAAACTTCGAGAGGTTAAGCACAACGGTTCAACCTATAATATTTTAAGGTGATGAATCATGAAACAATGGATACTGTTACTCTCATTCGTGATCTTCCTGCCCGTCGCCTCCTATGGCGAGGATTTTCTCGGGGCGCCGGTCATTCCCCAGGGGACGACGACCAAAAAGACCGATGACCGCTTGGAGATGAAGGTCGGGCTCTCCCACGACGAAGTCATCGCTTTCTACAGGGAGGCCCTGAAGGACTTTCAGGATATCAAATTCAGGAATTGGAAAGACGCCACCTATATTGAAGACGACGGCAGGATGCCGTGGCATTCCATCACCGTCTCAAAAGGCGGGGAAACCGAGACGGAGATCACTATCGTCAAAGACAACTGGACATGGATAATCGGGACCCTTGTTCTCCGATATATCGGAGTTTTTATGGTCCTGATGGTGCTCCTCATCGGGATGTCTGTTTCCGGAAGGATTATCTCCAGGTCGGTGGCCAGAATGGACGCCAAAAAGGCGGCTCACTGATCAGCCATAGCGGGTATTCCTCTGCCGGGGGACACAAAAAAATGCCGGAGAACATTAGCATCCTCCGGCATTACCATTTCTGGTGACAGAGGGTGTTCGATAAGACCATCCCCCTGTTTCAGGCTTTATTACTCCAATACGATCAGGACGCCCTCTGCTTCAACCGTATCGCCTTTCTTGCATTTGACCTCTTTGACCGTCCCGGATGCCTCGGCTGTGATGGGCAGTTCCATTTTCATGGCCTCGATGATCACGACCTCATCCCCTTCGTTAACCGCGTCACCTACGTTTACCTTCACATCGATGACCTTTCCTCCCATGGGAGCAATAATGTCGCTCACGTTCATTACCTCCTTTGAATTAATAATATGATAATAAAATAAATACGTTAGTGGGTTTCGACCCAATTGCAGTGATGAAGCATTTAGAATATATGGGATAGCGGAATGGAAAGCCTAGAAAAAGATGACTTTCTGTTTTTCATGCCCGTCATTCCATTATTCCCCATTTTCATCATTCCAGATCAACGACACAGTCAGCTGTCGCCGAAGGAAATCTGAAAACACGCCCTGTTATAAAAAGTTATTCCCGGGACCTCTAATTGCGAGTTGTCGTAAAGAACACCCCAAAGCTGCTCGGCACCATGCGTCGGATTCTTTGTGCCTCTCAACAAAACCGCAGCCTTTAACAGCCGCTGGTGTGGGCATCATATAACATTTAACCGGCATGCCTTGTCAAGAACAATATCCCCAAACCGACTGCTACCCTTTTTCAAAAATCCGCACATCCACCTTCCCTGAAAGGGCCTTCTGGAAACGGTCCGCATCTCCGGCATCTCCCACAATCGCCCCGTAATGCATCGGGATGGCAAGTTTGGGTCGAATGCCAAGGGCCGCCTTAACGGCCTGCTCCGCCGACATGACATATGTCCCGGACACCGGCAGGAACGCGATGTCCACCTTTAAGTTTTTCATCTCCGGAATAAAGTCTGTATCGCCGGCATGATAGATCCTGGCCCCCTCCGTCTCCACAACAAATCCCAGCCACCCCCTTTTTTTGGGATGGAACTCCTTGTCCATGTTGTATGAGGGAACGGCCTCTATTTTTACGTCACCCAGATCGAGGACATCTCCCGGTTTCATCACCCTCACATCTCCGGTAAGCTTCTTTGCAGAGTCTTTTTCTGTGAGAATAGTGGTTGCAGGTCCTTGAATTTTTTCGATATCCTCAGGTGAACAATGATCGAAGTGCTCATGGGAGACCAGAATCAGGTCCGCCGTAGGACCGCCGGCGATCTGATAGGGATCAAAATAGATCGTCTTGCCCGCGTCTATGCGGAACCCATCGTGACCCAGCCACGTAATTTTATCGGCAAACGACGCAATCATCTCACCACCTCCTTCGAAAAATAGTCCATCATCTTCCTTTATTGAGGCTCTAATACGATCTTGTGATCTACCAGCGAAAACCGTCTGGGCCTCGCGCGAATGGTTTTCTCCTCCCCGAAGATGCTGATCATCTTTATCTCACCGCCGCTGTTCTCCAGGGATTCGATGTCCTCAAAAACCATCTCTTCCCTTGCGTCCTTCAAAAGATAGGCTGTCGATTCACACATCTTCACATCATCTCCTTTACCATTTCAATGACCCGATTCACCAGGTGCGGCAGGGGCTCCCCCGAGAACCCCACAAGTCGGACCTTCTCCTGCGTCAGCGGAATCAGGATCTTAGTTGCCCTGCTTGAACTCACGGCGGACGCCATTTGAGCGGTCACCTCGCCCATCATGGCATTCGTCATCAGGATACCGAGCGGCCCGATGATCACATCCGCGATCCGGCTGGTACACAGGATGGCATTTTCACCCGTACCGCCCCGGTTTGCCCCGGCCTTCATCATCTTGGATGTGGCAATTGAATTGGTGCCGAGGGCTAAAATCTCCGGATCACTCCCGATGGATTGCCGCAACCCCTTGATGACGGCTGCCCCAATGCCACCGCCCTGTCCGTCCATCACCATCAATTTCATCCCGACCCCTGTCCACCGGCAAAGACCGGCGCCAAAAAAGAATTTGCATCCGTATCAAAAAGAATATATGTACCCGTTCATGGGTTCAGAAGTGCAATGGTTTCAATTTCAATGGTTTTTCTAAAGTTTCATAAAATTTAATCGAAGATGCGATCATGTTGCTGTTAGAATAACAAAGCTCTTGGAAAGTGTAAAGATCCATCACCGGATGGCGGAATCTTCAATTCATCAATTCGAAGAGGTATATCATGGCATATCCGTCCATTTTTTTTGCCACCGCGGCCTATATCGTCGGCTCCATCCCCTTTGGGAAACTCATTGCAGGGTATGTGGCCCATATCGACATCACTCGTCGGGGAAGCGGTAATATCGGAGCGACCAACGTCGCCAGAGAAATCGGCATGAAATGGGGGATCATCACCCTCATTCTGGATATGCTAAAGGGCTTGGTCCCTATGAGCGTCTTTGCTCTCCATACGTCCGAATCAGGAACCTCCTATGAAATCGCCCTTGCCGGCATCGGCCTGTGCGCCCTGTTGGGGCACATGTTTCCGCTTTTTCTAAAATTCAGGGGCGGCAAAGGGGTGGCCACCGCACTGGGTATCTACCTGGTCATGTCGCCCCTATCCTGCCTGTGCGGGCTCATCCTCTTTCTCCTGGTGGTAGCCATATGGGACTTTGTTTCCCTGGGCTCTCTCATTGCAGCCTGCGCCATCCCCCTTTTCCTCATTCTATTTGGAAAGCCATACCCGTTCATCGCTGTCTCCCTGGTCATGGCGGTGCTTATCTGCTTCAAACACAGGGAAAACATAAGACAGCTTATCAGGGGAGAAGAGCGGAAATGGAAAAAAAAGGGCCATCAACCAAAGAATTCCATCAGTCTGTCCAATTCCTCATCGGAATAGAAGTGCACCATAATATGGCCCTTCCCGCCCCTTGTTTTGATCTCGACCTTGGTGCCAAGGGAGCGTTTGAGCCTGTCCTCCAGGGATAGAACATAGGGATCCCTGGACGGTCTTTTTCCCCCTGCGCCTGAAGAGGCCTTTCCTCTTTTTGCCAACGCTTCCGCCTGCCTGACAGAAAGCCCTCTCTTCACGATGACATCCCACAGGGCCTTCTGCGCCGTAGCGTCCTTGAGTCCGGCCAACAGCCGGGCATGCCCCATGCTCAACCGCCCATCCATCACATCCTGCTGAATGGCACGCGGGAGCCGTAAAAGGCGCAGCAGATTCGTTACCGAGGACCGATCCTTGCCCAGCCTCCTGGCCAGTTCCTCCTGCGTCATCCCGGTCTGTTCCAACAGGTTGTGGTATGCAGCCGCCTCCTCGATGGGATTCAGGTCCGTCCTGTGGATATTCTCAATGAGCGCCAGTTCAAGGGCCTCCACAGGGGTGACGTCCCTGACCACCACCGGCACGCGCTCAAGACCCGCCTTCTGAGCCGCCCGCCACCGGCGTTCGCCTGCAATGAGTTGATACCCGCCTTCGATCCGGCTGACCAAAAGCGGTGTGAGAATCCCTTTTTCCTTAACTGATGTCGCTATCTCATCCAGCTCGACAGGGGAAAACTGCTGCCTCGGCTGATTGGGATTCGGCGAAATCGTCTCTATGGGACACTGAAAAAAGACCGCTTCTTCCCCATCCAGACGGTCGGCATCCGGGATCAGTGCGGACAAGCCTTTTCCGAGGGCCTTCCTTTTGGTCATGATACCCTATCCCCTCTTGATCAGTTCCCTGGCAAGGGCCAGGTAACTCTGGGCCCCTTTGGAGCTGATGTCATACAAAATAATTGGTTTTCCATAACTCGGGGCCTCGCTCAAACGGACATTCCGCGGAATTACCGTCTTGAACACCCGGTCCTTGAAGAGCGACCTGGCCTCCTCTTCCACTTGGCGTGAGAGATTGTTGCGGCTGTCATACATGGTCAGGAGAATATCCGGTGGCTGAAGCCGCGGATTAAGTCGTTTTTTCGCCGCATTGACGGTAGTAAGGAGTTGAGAGAGTCCCTCCAGGGCATAATATTCACATTGAAGCGGAACCAGGACGGATTCGGTGGCAGTGAGGGCATTCACCGTCAGAAAGCCCAGAGAGGGGGGACAGTCAATAAATACGTAGTCGTATTCATTCCTGAGTGCGGCAACCACATTCCGCAGGAGGAACTCCTTTCCCTCCATGGAGGCCATCTCCACCTCGGCCCCGATCATATTGCGGCTGGCGCAGATCAAATGGAGCCTGGGAAGGAGGGTCGCGGTGATCGCTTCATGGGGCGGCACTCCGTCGAGGAGGACATCGTAGAGGCCGTGCGCTATGTCGGCCGGGTCTATGCCCAGCCCGGTGGTGGCATTCCCCTGAGGATCGCAGTCGATAAGAAGACACTCCTTCTCTCCTGCGGCGAGGGAGGCGGAAAGGTTGACCGCGGTGGTGGTTTTTCCCACGCCGCCCTTCTGGTTGGAGATGGAGATGACATGACCCATGACTGAAAGTAACCGCCTGTTAAGGAATGTTAGATCCCGCCCCGGGAAATTTCCGCCCCTGGGCACAAGTGAATCAAAGACAAGTGGATTGATAGCACAATCCTTCCGGATTGAAAAGACAAAACCATGTTTCACGTGAAACATCGGATCGCAAAACACCAATTCGAACACTCATTCCGAATACCGGTGTTTCACGTGAAACATCCTGGAAATTCGAAAGTGATCACAGGGAGTCCTTTCAGGGCCAGTTTTGCCATCTTTAAAATTGGAATAAGCTTGGGGGAGGGCCGGCCGAGGAATTCAATGTAGATTCCAGATGCAGAGGAGGGAAAGGCCGGAATCGCGCTATCGGCACGAACAAAGGGGTTACGCACCGAAAAAGGGAGCACCGGCAGGAAGTCCGTTTATCTCTCGCGGCGTCAAGTGACTCATCCAACCTAAGCGGCATACGTTCCTCAGAGGCAGGTATTTATCAAGACCAACGGATCAAATCCTCTCAAATAACTTAATATCAATAGGCTGAGCCATACAGGCAGCTTTGAGATCCCCAAAGCAGAAACAGCCTCGGGGGGTTGGTTTGGTCGAGGGATTAAAGGAAAGATTCACGATTTCATTGGTTTCGATACGGCATCATCCTTGACGCCTCCTATGAAAACAGGCTATACGGTTAAAGTTAAACGGAGATATCCATGATTGTAGAACAGATGCGGATCGGGCCTATGGCGGTCTTTTCCTATATCGTAGCCTGCGAACAGGAGAAAGAAGGCCTGGTCATCGATCCTGCCGGATCCGAAAGTAAGATCGTTTCAAAGGCCGGGGACATGGGACTCACCATCCGATATGTGGTCAATACCCATGGCCATGCGGACCATACCTGCGGCAACCGGGCGGTCTTGGCAAAAACCGGGGCCGACCTGGTGATGCACCGGGAGGAGGCCGGCGAGATCCTCAGGGGATTGAACCGCGCATTCAGCATGGCCATGGGGAAATGACCCTCGCCGGCGCCCCATTTACTGGTGACCGACGGGGATGTCATCCGGATCGGGAAGACCGGTCTCAAGGTCATTCATACGCCCGGTCACACCCCCGGCGCCATCTGCCTCTATGGAGAAGGAAACCTCTTTACAGGCGACACCCTTTTTGTCGGGGCGGTCGGCAGGACCGATATGAAGGGCGGGTCTTTCGAGACTCTTTTGGATTCTCTCAAAAAACTTTTAACCCTGCCGCCTGAAACGCGGGTATGGCCGGGACACGATTACGGCGACGCGCCGGTTTCGACCCTCGCCCGGGAAAGGGAGACAAACCCCTATATCACCGGATTCCTGGAATAGCGACATCGAGTCCCTTCCATATCGCTGATAGCCCACGTTTTTCACCTCAGGTCAGGGCCCCCTATATCCGAGGAGACAAAAATGGAACCATCCGCCCTCCCGACCCGGTTCGCACCCGCAGAAAGGCTGCCCCCGGAGGAGATCCAGATCCAATCGGCGTTCTTTTCCAACCTATCCTATCTCAGACAATTTGCCGACGCACTCCCCACCATTTTCGTGGTGCTCAACACCCATCGCCAGATCGTCTTTGCAAACCAGGCCCTGGCGGATCTCGCCGGAAAAAAACACCCCCAGGCCTTATACGGGCTCCGGCCCGGGGAAGCACTTAACTGCGTCCATCTGGATGAGATAGCGGGAGGATGCGGCACAACCGAATTCTGCAGGACGTGCGGGGCGGCCCGGGCCATTGTTGCCGCCATCGGCGGGAAAACAAATATGCAGGAGTGCCGGATCACCACCCGAAACGGAGAAGCGCTGGATCTGAGGGCTTTTGCCTGCCCATGGACAGATGGAAATGAATTTATATCCTTTGCCCTTGAAGACATCACCCATGAGAAGCGGCGCCGGGCCCTTGAGCGGATCTTTTTTCACGATGTCCTCAATACTGCCGGCGGGGTCCAGGGTCTGGCAGAACTTCTGAAAGAGGAGGCCGATCCCCGGAAGGCCGGTGAACTCATTGACATCATCCGCATCGGGGCCCATAGTCTCATTGAAGAAATACAAGCCCAGAAGGCGCTCAGCGCAGCGGAAACCGGCGAACTCACAGTTGATCCGGAGACGGTTCGGGCCGATGTTCTCCTGGAGGAGGTCGCCGGTCTATATGAGAACCATATGGTATCGAAGGGCCGGCGTACGGCCATTCATGTTGAAGCACAACCATTTGATTTCACAGCTGATTTAACTATTCTAAGACGCGTCTTGGGCAATATGATGAAAAACGCCCTGGAGGCCTCTGCCGCCGGAGAAACCGTGACTCTTGGCGCCAGACGGAGAGAAAACCGTGTTGAAATATGGGTTCACAATCCGGGCTTCATGCCCAGGGACAGCCAGCTCCAGGTCTTTCAACGATCCTTCTCTACCAAAGGAAAGGGAAGAGGCCTCGGAACCTACAGCATTAAGCTTCTCACCGAACGATATCTGAACGGGCATGTGTCTTTCACCTCCACAGAGGCGGAAGGCACCACCTTCTTAATATCCCTCCCATGCAGCTAATTTGAAGAGCATTATCAAACGGATATCAATTTTTTCGTAGTTGCAGAGCACTCGCTAGATTGAGTTCTATACCCCTCTCTTCCCAAGGCGGTCTAACAGCCGCAACCAAAAAGGTATTGGTGCAACTCCCAGAAATTTTCCGGGCGCGCGCGGCTCCGAAAGCCGACTTCTGATCTTCGGTGATGCTCGTGGCGAACGGCGACAACTTCCTTGACAAACCTCTCTTTCTTATCTAAGAGTACCGCAGATGCAGCATCCTGGAATATCTCAAAAACCTGTGGAAGTCGATGGCCATGATGTCAATTCCCGGATATCAGCCAAAGGAAACCCTATGTGAAAGCCACACGTCCCTGATCCTCGGCGCTCGTCGGATCAAGGACGATCTTCCGGTGGTCCTCATGGCAATGAGGAACGCTTATCCTTCCATTGCGGAGATGACCCGGTATAAACAGGAATATAACATCCTCTCCATTTTGAATCAGTCCGATGTCCCCGGCATCATTAAACTGCATGGAGATCTGGCCCTGAGAAACCGCCATGTACTGGTACTGGAGGACTTTGGCGGCCGCTCTCTGTACCGGCTGAAGGGATCCGGCACATATGCAGACCCCAATGTTTTTCTGCAGATGGCTTCCATAATTTCAGAACACCTCGGGGTCATCCATGCCGCAGGCATCATCCATAAGAACATCAACCCATCCCATATCCTCCATCATCCGGAATCAGACCGGGTCAAAATCATCGGCTTCAGAATTTCCACCTTCGAATCCATTGAAACCGTCGCCTCGGAAAACCCGCATTCCCTGGAAGGGGCCTTGGCGTACATCTCTCCAGAGCAGACAGGCCGCATGCATCAGGGCCTGGAACCCTGAAAACAGATAGGAGGAGATGGCTATGGAAACAGAACGGATCGTCGTGCATGCGGACCCGGACCTGGCCGATGACATTCCCTGGTATATGGGGCAGGTACGGGAATATATAGAAGCCATTGGTGCGGCCCTTGAAAAAGACGATTTCGAAACCATTCGGGATGCGGGCCACCGCATGAAGGGAAGCGGGGAAACCTTTGGGTTTGACGCGGTTTCGGAGATAGGAAAATCCATTGAAATGGCGGCAAAGGAACTGAATACGGGTGATATCAAAAACCAGGTCCAGAACCTTTCCGAATATATCGACCGAGTAGAGGTCGTCTACGAAGAAGCCGAAAGCTGAAAGGGGAAGGCGGGACGTACCCGCCCAATTTCGTCCCTCAGCTCAAAGCTGAAAGCTGAAAGCGGGTTGAACGATCCTTTGAGCTTTCAGCTTTGAGCTTTCACCTTTAAGCTCCCACAAGGACACATCATGAAACGCAAAAAACTTGGCGAGATCCTTCAGGAAGCCGGCGTTCTGAGCGAAGAGCAGGTCCAGGAGGCCCTGAAAATATCCGGCCAGACAGGGAAACGCATCGGGAAGGTTTTCGTTGAAATGGGGTGGGTCTCCGAGATGGACATCTGCCGCACCCTGTCCAAACAGTTGGGCATCCGGATGATCAGCCTCAAGAATGTCAAAGTGGACCCCAAGATACTGCGACTCCTCCCTGCAAAGCTCTGTTTCAAAAGGCGCTTGATACCCCTGTCCATCAGGGGCCGGGAGGTTGCCGTGGCCATGAGCAACCCCATTGACTACGAGGCCATGGATGAGGTGACCTTTGTTTGCGGCTATCGTGTCCATGTGGTCATCGCCACGGAACATGAGGTTCTGGACATCCTGATCCGTTCATATCCCTCCGATGAGGCGATCATAAAAGGACTTGACAAGGCAGAATACACCGCCGATGTGGTGAATGTCGTCGAGGACATCAAGGACTTGGGCGCGATACCGCCCGAAAAGCTGGAAAAGGCGGCCAAGGGCGGGGTTATCCGTCAGCTCACGATAATCCTGATCCTGTGCCTGTTCATGGCCCCTGTCTGCACGGCAGGAGATGTTCCAACGCTTCAGCTCCAGCCCGGTCAGGATCACTATGACCTGTCGCCCTACGCAGAAATCCTAGAGGACAAAGAGAGAAAATGGACCATCGATGATGTGACGACTCCCCCCTTGTCGGACCAATTCAAACTTGTGGACTCACAGACCCCGAACCTGGGCATGAGCGCTTCTGCATTCTGGCTCCGTTTCACAGTCAAGGCCGAGCCAGGCCCAGGAGACAGCCCGACCCCACAAAAATGGCTTCTTGACGTGGACTGGCCGTTTCCTTTGTTTACACAATTCTATATCCCCAGGTCCGCCAGGGATACGGGCGGCGCATCAGAGGGGTGGATCATGGAGGAGGTTGGAACCTCCGCAGGCGCCTTCCCCGGCCGATCCCATCGGAAACTCCCCTTTTTTCATCTCCCGAACGATCTTGAAAAACCCGTCACCTGCTATCTGCGATTACAAGGCGCATCAGATATCCTGTTGCCCCTCAATATCTATCAAGATGCCGCCTATCTTGACGTATCCATTGTGAAAAAGACATGGAAAAGCATCAACTATGGCGTCATCTTTTCCATGGCAGCATTCAACCTGTTTCTCTTTATCAGCCTTCGGAGCAGAAGCTACCTCTGGTATGTCCTTTACCTGCTGTCTTTCGCCGTCTATGTGTATGGTCATATTGACACCACTTTCTTAGGGGGCATCGGCCCCCACGAATTTATGCGACATGGGCGCGTGGTCCTCTTCTTTGGGGGGACATTTTTCGTCTTCCTGGTGATGTTTACCCGATCATTCCTGGCCACAAAACAAAACTACCCCCTGGGCGACAAGGTGCTGGTCATCTTTTTGGCCTTATGCCTGATACTTGTGGTGTCGAGCCTGTTTGGTGATATCCGGGTCTTAAGTCAATGCCTTTCACTATTGATTTTTATCTCATCCTTTATTTTTGTCTGGATCGGCCTGGCATGCTGGAAGCGGGGTTTCAAACCGGCGAGGTTTTTTTTGCTGGCTGAAATTATCGCATGTATTTCAGGCGTTTATTACGCCCTCATCTTGGAGGGGGTACTCCCCTACTTCCAGTTGTCTTTTGAAATATTTGAGACCTCGATCTCTCTGGAGGCCGTTTTGCTCTCCCTGGCCCTCGGGGACCGCATCCGTACCTTCAGACAGGAAAAGGAACTGGCGGCCCGCGCAAACCAGTCCAAGAGTGAGTTTTTGGCCATCATGAGCCATGAGATCCGGACGCCGATGAATGCCATCCTGGGCATGGCCGATCTCCTCCGGGAATCTTCTCTGACCCCTGAACAGAAAAAATATGTCCATATCCTGAGCAATGCCGGAGAAGGACTTCTGGACCTGATCAATGATATTCTGGATCTCTCCAAGGTGGAGGCCGGACAGATTGGGTTGGAGGAAACCGGTTTTGATCTCCTGGCCGTGGTTGAGCGGATCGGTGAACTCATGGCACTGAGGGCCCACGAGAAGGGACTGGAACTCCTCTGTCATGTGCTGCCCGACACACCGGTGCACCTTGTGGGAGACCCTATCAGGTTACGGCAGGTCCTGGTGAATCTAATCGGAAATGCGGTGAAGTTCACCCACAAGGGCGAGATCGTCCTGGAAGTAAGGACGGCTGAGGAGCGTGAGGGCACAGTGTCGCTCGAATTCTCGGTTCGGGATACCGGGATCGGCATCCCAAAGGATAAGCAGGACATAATCTTCGAGACCTTCAGCCAGGCCGATACCTCCACCACACGGGAGTATGGGGGTACGGGTCTGGGCCTGGCCATTTCCCGGCGTCTGGCCAGGTTGATGGGCGGGGATATCCGGGTAGAGAGTCGCCCGGGTGAGGGAAGCACCTTCTCTTTCACCGCGTGGTTCCAGGTCGATCCCAAGCCCGCGGCAACAAAGATGCCGGTTCCTTCGGATATTAAAGGGGTTCGGGCCCTGGTGGTTGATGACAATGCCACCAATCGCCTCATTCTCAATGAAACACTGACCTCCTGGGGGTTGGAGGTCAGTGAGGCCAAAAGCGGTTCGGAGTGCCTGGAGATCATTGCGGAGGCCGAAAGGACCCATCAACCGTTCCCCTTGATCCTGTTAGACAGCAGAATGCCTGGAATGGACGGGTTTGAAACCGCGCGGAAGATCAAGGAGCGCTTCGATCATATGAAACAAACCTTGCTGCTGATTACCTCGGAAGAGAGCAGCCGGGATATCTCAAGGGCCAGGGAGATCGGCATTTCGATCTATCTGGTTAAACCGGTCAAGCGCCAGGAGTTGAAAGAGGCGATTCAAACAGCACTTGGAAAGGCAGAGGCGCCCCCTCAGGAGGAAGCCCCGGACACAAAGGGAGAAACGGAAGAAACGATCCGTCCTCTCCATATCCTCCTGGTGGAAGATGCAAAAGAGAACCAGATCGTGGTCAAGGCCTTCTTAAAAAAGAGTCCGCACACCATTGAAGTCGCCGAAAACGGGGAAATCGCCGTGGATAAATTCGTATCCGGAGACTATGACCTTGTGCTCATGGACATGCGTATGCCGGTCATGGACGGCTATACCGCGACCCGTGAGATCCGGAAGTGGGAAAAGGAAACCAACAAAGACGCCACTCCGATCATCGCCCTCACCGCCCATGCCCTGGCGGATGACCGTCAGAAATGCCTGAATGCAGGGTGCACCGATTATCTGTCCAAGCCGCTGAAAAAGGCAGCACTCTTTGACAAGATTTCTGTCTATTCCAGTTTCAGCCGTGGATGACAACCGGGAGACCGTTCATGCCGGTAGATTCGTCGAAATACCGCTTGCCGGCAATCCTGGTCTACTTTCCGACCGGAGCGCCATCTCCCAACCGAAGCAGCATGGAAGGACCGGTGCTGCCGTAGAAATCAGATGCAGAAGCAAAAAAGACCTCGTGACGGAGTGGCTTTTCTGGTTCTACATTTCGCCGCCAGGAAATTTGAATAGGATGCGGTTTAAAGAAAGGAATATTAATTGACAAATCAATAGGATATTCTTAAGCTGAGTGTAATCCACCACGCTCGAATTATCCGATCCATGCGTGAGAGAATAGGAGGGCGTGACGGCTAATGGCCCCCTTTCCAAACCTCTTATCAAAAGAAAGTTCGTGCAGCGCATGATTCAGAATATCCATTTGATTGAAGAGCTGAACAAAGTTCTGATTCGGTCTTCCACCCCCGACTATTTCGAGAATCTCGCTCTCTTTGAAGGGCTTTATCGCGAGGCCATTGCAATGGGGGCGTTACCGCTGAAAGATCCGCTGGAAGGGATTGAAAACGATATCAGACTTGCGCGTGTACTCAATGTTCACAAAACTTCTTAGAACAATCGCCCTGGTGCTGGATCGAAAACGCATCCCCTATATGGTCATTGGAGGGCAGGCTGTTCTCCTCCACGGAGAGCCCCGCATGACTCGAGACATCGATGTGACCGTTGGGATTGGAACCGACAAAATTGATCAGATGTTGGATGCCGTTGGATCAGTTGGATTAAAACCTCTCGTAGACCCTACCGATTTTACTCTTCGAACCATGGTCCTTCCCTGTCAAGATCCCAAAAGCCACATCCGTGTTGATTTCATCTTTTCTTTTTCTCCCTATGAGCGTCAAGCCATGGAAATGGTACGCCTGGTGAACATGGAAGGCGTCGACGTAAAGTTCGCATCGGCTGAGGATCTTGTAATACATAAAATCTTTGCCGGAAGGCCCCGTGATATGGAAGATGTCAAATCCATCCTGATCAAAAACCCCGAAATGGACACCCCTTACATCCGTCGCTGGCTGAATGACCTGGCAGAGGCCACAGGTGAGTCTTTTGTTGATCGTTTTGAGAGTGTTCTGAAAAATGCCTCTTGAACGCGAGTGTCTTATCGTCTCCAATCTCCGGCTTCCCACAGTGCCGGTGAATGAATGACTTTTATCGTGCCATGGAAAGGAAACCCGCTCTGGCAGCTTAAGGGGTCGATCTCCAGAGAGTGATAGATCTGGTGAATATACAGGTATAAAGGGTGTCCCTTTCCTGCACGTCCGTTATGAATTGTTCGGCTTCAACGCCGCGGAGCTGGCCCCTGACTTCGATCTGAACAGGCTTCTGAATCATGGATAGCTTCCTGTCATATATCTTGCCGACCAGCCGCATCGATTCCTGAATGCCTCTGTGGCAAATTACCTGAAGAGAGAGGTCGCGGCAGAGCCATTCGACGGAGGATCATCGTTTGTTGCGAGGATATGCCGAGGGTGACGGACGATGGGATAGAAATCACGGTCAAGATGGAGAAGAGGACTGTGTTCTGTCGGGGATTAGGCCGCGGGTTACCCTGTGGAAGACGTCAGTACCTTGAGGAAGATTGCCTTGCTGTCGTCGGGGCCGTAGAAGTCATCGAGCACAGATGCGAGCATGTACCCGCAACGCTCATAGAAGATACGGGTGCTGACATACTGGCCCCGGGAGGAGGTTTCCACATATATTCGGGTCCCGCCCATCTCCCGGATGAGACGCTCGGCCTCATGGAGAAGAGATCTACCAAGGCCTTTTCCCTGGAACGTGGGATCCACAGCAATCCAATACAGATCATAAGACCCGATTGTACAAGGGATGGGGCCATAGCACACATACCCTGAAAGCCGACTCCCCTCCTCAGACAGGACAAAATAATATGCGCTCTCCGGCCCCCGGTTCAAGCGCTCGGCCACCAGCTCGGCCGCAACCGATATCTCGTCGACGCGAAAGAACCCGGTCTTTTCTACAAGGGCGCGCACGTCCTCCACATCCTTGGGGAGGACCTCGTAGCGGAACGCTACGCCTTTTAGACGATCTTCCTGGTCATGTTTTAGGGCAGGCACGCTTTTACCAAAAAAAGGATCAACGTCCAACATTCAACACCGAACATCCAATGTCGAAAGAGCAACAATTAATGAGCAATACCCGGTGACGAACGGCTAACGACCTGTTTCATTCCTGTATCGAGCACAAGGCTGAGGTCATAGGTGATCGGGCAGCCTTTCACTTCTTCAATATTCCATTTTCATTTTTCAATTGCAGCAAATATCCAGTATCCAGTAACCAGAATCTAATCGCCAATTCCAACAGTCTCCTCAAGGATTCGCCTGATGGCTTCCTCAAAAGGTATGCGCGCCTGCTGCAGGGCCGCGGCAAATCCGGCGTCCGGCGAGAGACACGGGTTGGCATTCACCTCCAGAACCCACGGCCTTCCCTGGTCGTCCACCCGGAAGTCCACCCGCGCATAGCCCTTCAATGAAAAAAGGTCCCAGCACCGGAGGGCCACCTCGGTAAGTTCGTGAAGCAGTGGGCCATCCTCGCCGCCTTCTGAGAATCGCCGGGGGGTGTTCTGACAGGCATGGGAGCCCGGGTCCCACTTGGCCTGGTAGCCTACCATGCGGGGGGCGCCTGGCGCAACGTCCTTAAACAGGATCTCGGCCGGAGGGAGGACCTGGGGACCTTCAGACCCCGTCAGGACGGACAGGTTGAACTCCCGGCCCTCCACAAACCGCTCGGCAAAACAGGCGCCGCCCAGGAGGGACGCCCTTTGCGGGAGCATGGCGGCCACGTCCTCCCTCCTCCCCTCAACAATGGATGTTTCGTCCAGACCGATGGATGCGTGTTCCCACAGGGACTTGATGATCCACACATCCCCTGCGTCTTTTACAGCACCGGAAACATCGTCCCCGCTCCCGTCCGGCGGAAACGGTCCCACCCAGGAAGGGGTCGCAATCCCTGCGGCCCGAAGACGTCTCTTGGCCAGGATCTTATGGCTGGTGGTCAGGATCGAGAGGGCGCTCGACCCCGTATAGGGGAGGCCCATCGCATCTAAAAGGGCAGGAAACAGATGGATCAGCCGGCCTGTTCCATGGAGCGATTCCACGAGATTGAAGACCGCCTCGACCCGCCGGCTCGTCAGGTTCCCACGAATATGTTCCAGATTGAGGGTGCAGGGAAGGACGCTCATCTCGTGTCCCAGGGCCTCGAGGGCCGAGGCCACGGCCGCAGCCTGGTCCAGGACATCCTGTTCGTCGGCTGGGGCATCCGGGCCGACCGCATGGTGGACAACAGCTAAGCGCACAGGGGCCTCAAACCCTCTCCAGGGCCGAGGCCACGATCCGGCCGATGAGAGAGATGTAAGGAATTTTCAAAAAGTTACAGATAATCGGCAGGTCGGATATGACCGGATGAATCCCGGCCAGGGGGTTGATCTCCAAAAAATGGGGGCGGCCCTCCCCGTCGCACCGGATATCCACCCTCCCCGCATCCCGGCATTCCAGGACCGTGTAGGCCATCAGGGCTAGGGCCTCCACCTGGGCGATGAGCGGATCATCCTGGGCACGGCAGAGCCGGTATTCCACCCGGTCTTCGTAGTGCTTCTTGTTCCCATAGGAATACATGCCCGCCTCGGCCCGGTTCCCCAGGACCACCTCGATGGCGCCCAGCACCTCGGCCTTCGACCCGGTGCCCACGATGCCCACCGTAAACTCCCGGCCGGGGAGGAAGCCTTCCACCAGCACGGGTTGATGAAATCGCGCTGCCAGCCGGGTGCAGACCCCGGGCAGGTCCTCCTCCCGGTGGACCAGGGACTCCGGGGTCACGCCCTTGCCCGTCCCCTCGGCCACGGGCTTGACAAAATAGGGCGGCGGAAAGGGAACCGATGGGACCGACTCACCGGGCCCCACCACCAGGAACGGCGCAGTGGCCAGTCCCGCATCCCGGATGACCCGCTTGGTCATCCCCTTGTGAAGGGTGAGGCTCAGGACCAACGGATCAGAGAAGGTATAGGGAATGCCGTACACCTCCAGGATAGCCGGGACCTGGGCCTCGCGGCCCATGCCGTGAAGCCCCTCGGCAATGTTGAAGACCAGATCCCACGCTGCGCCCCCGGCCAGGGCCTCCACCAGGTTCCGGGCATTTCCGATGCGCTCGGCCTGGTGGCCCAGCTCGGCCAGGGCCCCTTCGATGGCCTCGATGGTGTCGTCCCGATCAAATTCGGCCGTCTCCTCCTCGCCGTATCCCTGGGCCAGGTATTCGCTCTGGAGGTCGTAGGTCAGTCCGATGCGCATAGCCTCTCTTCTCTCGGACCTATTGATACAGCCCGTCCGGACAGGAGGCGTCCGCGGCATCGGGATAGCTGAAAAACTTCTCTTCATAGTTGCGCAGGATCAGGGCGTCGCCCTGCCTTCCGGCCACGTAATCGGGCATCAGCGGAACCTTGCCCCCCCCGCCGGGGGCGTCAATGACATAGGTGGGCACGGCATAGCCGCTGGTGAAGCCCCTGAGCCCTCGAATGATCTCCAGGCCCTTCTCCACCGGGGTCCTGAAATGGGCCGAGCCGGAGATGGGGTCACACTGGTAGAGGTAGTAGGGCCGGACCCGCATCTTGAGGAGGGCGTGAACCAGGGCGGTCATGGTCTCCACCCGGTCATTGATTCCCTTCAGCAACACGGTCTGAGATCCCAAAGGAATACCGGCGTCCGCCAGCATGGCGCACGCCCTGGCGCTCTCGGGCGTACATTCGTCCGGGTGGATGAAGTGCACGCTGATCCAGAGAGGGTGATATTTTCTCAGCATGCGCACAAGGGCCGGAGTGATGCGCTGGGGGAGCACCGCCGGGACCTTGGTCCCGATCCTCACGATCTCCACATGGGGAATGGACCTCAATCCCTTGAGGACCCACTCCAGCTTCTCCTCTCCCATGGTCAGCGGATCGCCTCCCGAAAGTAGGATATCCCGAACCGTGGGCGTCCGTCGAATATAGGCCAGGGCCGCCTCTAATCGATCCCGCTGAGGTGTAAGCGATCCATGGCCCACCATCCTGGAGCGGGTGCAATAGCGGCAATAGGTGGAGCAGAAATCGCTCAGCAGAAAAAGGACCCGGTCGGGATACCGGTGCACCAGGCCCGGTACCGGGCTCTGGGAGTCCTCGCCCAAAGGGTCATCCGCTTCCCCCGGCGACGCCATCTGCTCATATGCGGTCGGGATCACGCAGCGGCGCAGGGGATCCAGAGGATTGTCCACAGCGAGCAGGCTCATATAATAGGGGGTTACCCCGAAGGGGAGCGATGTCCCGAGATGCACCAGGGCATCCCGCTCCGGGGGCGACAGGTGGAGCATCATCTCGGCCTGTTGCAGGGTTCGAATGCGGTTCTGGATCTGCCAGTGCCAGTCGTTCCACTGGGTGTCTTTCACCTGGGGATAAAACCGTTTGCGGAAGGCCCGGGTCCCGGGGCTGGTCCGGGCAACGCGTCTGGGCTGGACAAAGGGTGGAACAGGAAAGGAATGGGTCGGGGTAATGACAAACGGGGCGGAATGGGCGTGCTGGAAGGGGAGCGCCGCAAATCCGCTGGGGGGCTCCTCGGCTTCTTCTCCGCTGGGAGGTTCGTCGTTTTCGTCTATCAGGAACTCAGATGGACTACTTTCTTGCGTGGTCTCGTGCATAGCGTGTTCCTCTCTTTTCAGTGTGGGTCGCCAAAACGTCTGAAACGGCATATAACCTGTTGCTCTGGCTGAATTTTCAGAAAAAATGACCCGAGGGCCGTCCTTTTGGCGGGCTAATATAGGCCTTTTCTAGCGCATTGCAACAAAAAAGTGAACAGACGTGCGCGCAATGTGCATTTTTTTTAATGCGGCATGTCGTCAACCAGAAAAGATCTCACCAGCAATTCTCATTAATGAGGCAGACCCGGTATCAACATCCTGTGTGAGCGGCATCTTGCCACGACGTTTCGCGGCTTGTCGCAGATCCCGTCTTTAGCGGGGGAAGCCGCTCCCACATGGCTATTTTCCCAAAATGAGAATCGCTGAGATCTCACACCGGGCCGCAAAACAGCCATCATCCTGAGCGTTCATCTCTCACACGCCGTAAGCCGCCGTCGGAAGAAGGTAAGAGGGTGTGCCCAAGACCTGCAACGCGCAAGGAGTAGCCCGTCCCGACCTCAAATATCTTTGCCTTCAATCCCTCAATCCCCAAACTCCTCAATCCCTCAATTCCTCAATCCCTCAATACATCCTTCGACGAAAGAGCCACCCGGCAATGACCAGGCTTGCCGCGCCGATCAGGGCCATGGGCCAGTAGAGGTTCCAGAGGAGATCGAAGGATGCGGCCTCCAAGAAGACCGACCGGACGATGATGAGGAAATAACGCAGGGGGTTGAGGTAGGTGAGATACTGGACCGCCGGGGGCATGTTGGCGATGGGGGTGGCGAAGCCTGATAGGATGATGGAAGGGACCAGAAACAGGAAAGTCCCCAAAAGGGCCTGCTGCTGGGTGACCGAGAGGGACGAGATCATGAGGCCCGCGCCCACCGCGGATAAGAGGAACATGAAAAGACCCGCATAGAGGGGCAGGAAGGCGCCCCTGAAAGGGACCTCGAACCATAACATGGCCATCAGGAGGATAAAGGTGGCCTCGGCCATGCCGATGATAAATCCGGGGAGGGCCTTGCCGATGAGGATCTCCACCGGCCTCAGGGGGGTCGCCAGCATCTGATCGAAGGTGCCGGCCTCCCTCTCCCTGGCCACGGACAGGGCCGTCAGGAGGAGACTTACCACCAGGGTCAGGAGGGCCACCAGGCCCGGAATAATGAACCAGCGGGAATCCAGGTTGGGATTGAACCAGAATCGAATGCGCAACTCTGCCGGGGCCGGGGCATCTCCCCGGCCCGCGGACCAGGCAGTGTTGAAGCCCGTGACAACGCCCCGCACATAATTGAGCACAATCATGGCCGTATTGGAGTTGCGGCCGTCCACCACCACTTGAACACGCGCCGGTCGGCCCCGCAGGAGGTCCTCCGAAAACCTGGGCCCTATGTGGACCACGGCCATGACCTTCCGGTCATCGATGAGGGGCCTCACCTCCCGGTCGCTCTCTAACCGGGCCGCCAGTTGGAAGTTGGGCGATCCCTCCAGCCGCGCCAGGAGGTCCCTCGAGGCCCGGCCCCGGTCCTCATTGTACACGGCATAGGTCACATGCTCCAGATCGAAGGTCGCTGCATATCCGAACACCATGAGCTGGACAATGGGGGGGACGATCAGGACCATCCGGCTCTTGGGGTCAATGACAATGGCGAATATTTCCTTGATCATCAAGGCCAGTATGCGGCGCAGCATTCTATCCCCTATTCCAGACGTTTTTTCATCCGCTTCCGTACCAGGACCAGGAAAAGGACGCACATGATCCCCAGGGCCAGGGAGTTCCAGGCCACCACGCTCCATACGTCGCCCGCAAGAAAGAGGGTCTGAAGGATACTGACGAAATATCGGGCGGCAATGATATGGGTGATGAACTGCACGGCCTTCGGCATGGAACCGATGTCGAAGAGGAAGCCGGAGAGGATGAATGCCGGGAGAAAGGTGGCGATAATGGCGATCTGGCCGGCCACGAACTGGTTCTTGGCGGCCACCGAGATCAGGAGCCCCATGGCCAGAGAGGTCAGGAGAAAGAGTCCGGCCGTGGCAAAGAGGACCCAATAGGAACCGCGAAACGGGACGTCAAAGACCCAGACCGCCATGGCCACGGACAGGGTCATGCCGCCCATGCCCAGGATAAAATAGGGGATGATCTTTCCCAGGAGGATCTCCTGTACCCGGACCGGCGTCACCATCAATGCCTCCATGGTCCCCCGCTCCCACTCCCTGGCCACCACCATGGCGGTGAGGAGGGCCCCGATGAGGGTCATGATGATGGCAATGAGACCGGGCACCAGGAAGCTCCGGCTCCGCATCTCCGCATTGAACCAGATGCGTTGTTCCACCGCCACAGGGACGCTAAGGGGGCTGTCCCGCTCCAAAGCCAGTCGCTCCTGCCATTTCGACCACACCCCTGTCACATACCCCTCGATGATCCTGGCCTGATTGGCATCTACGCCATTGACAATCACCCCGATGGAGGCAGATCCGGGGCCCCGCATCTCCCTGGCGAAATTGCCGCGGAGCCATACGATCCCATCCACCTCCCGATGCATCAGGGCCTCTTCAGCAACCTGAATCGTGTTCATGGTCTTCGGCCTGAAATAGCGGGACTCCTGAAATCCCCCCACAAATGAGGCCGTCTCGGTTCCCGGGTGTTCCACCACAAGGGCGATGGGGACATGCTCGGCATCCAGGGACACCCCGTATCCGAAAAGGATCAGGAGGATCACGGGAAGCACAAAAGCGATGGCAATGCTGGAAGGATCCCTGACGATCTGATGAAACTCCTTCTTCATCAGGCCGTTCAGACGCATCAGGCGCTTTCCGGTCGGGAGTTCCGATGGATTCGGGCGGTTCATGCAGCGTCCCTCACTGCTTCTTCGCCGGATGCGATCATGGCGATAAAGGCGTCCTCCAGGCTCGGGTCCGGAAGGTCCGGGGAGCGATATCGTTCCTTGATCTGCGACGGGGTCCCTTCCCCTAAGATCTCGCCCTGGGCCATGATGACCAGACGGTCGCAATATTCGGCCTCATCCATGAAGTGGGTGGTCACCAGGACCGTGACGTTGGCCTCGGCCAACTGACCGATGCGCTGCCAGAATTCCCTCCGGGCAATGGGATCCACCCCGGAGGTGGGCTCGTCTAAAAACAGGATGTCGGGTTCATGCATCAGGGCGGCGGCAAGGGCCAGCCGCTTCTTGAAGCCTAAAGCAAGGTCCCCGCTGGCCCTGTCCGCCACAGGCCCCAGGCCGAAGGAGGCCATGGCCCAGTCGATCCGATCCTTCTGGCGCTTCCCCCACAACCCATAGGCACTGCTGAAAAACCGGAGGTTCTGGGTCACGTTCAGTCCGCTGTAGAGGGAGAACTTCTGGGCCATATAGCCGATTCGGGCCCTGGCATGGGCCGGCGCGGTTCGAAGGTCCACTCCGGCCACGGTCAACCGGCCCCCGGAGGGCGGAAGAAGACCGCAAAGCATCCGGAATGTGGTGGATTTGCCGGCCCCGTTGGCCCCCAGGAGACCAAATATCTCGCCGTGCCGCACGCGGAAGTTGATCTTGTTCACCGCCACGAACTCACCAAATCGCCGCTCCACCTCCTCCACCACGATGACATCCCCGTCCCTGTCAGGTCCGGTGGGAATGCCGGCAGCCATCTTCGGGTCATCTGCAGGCTGCGATCCTCCTTTTTCATCGACATGGGCCGTGAGCAGGGCGATAAAGGCGTCTTCGAACCGGGGCGGCGTCGGGGTGACCGTTACCGCGGGCTCGGGGCTCGGGCCTCGGGGCTTGGAGGTTGAAGCGCGGGCAGATAAGTCCTGACCGCCGACCTCACGAGAGGCCTCCATAAGCGCGGCCACGGCCTCAGGTTGCAGGGGAGTGCCCATGACCAGGCGCACCCCGTCCCCTGAGATCACGGCGTCCAAGACCCCTGGCTTTCCATGGAACGCCTTCTGAATCTTTCGCCTGCGGAGGGACCGGGACGTAAGGAAAAAGGTCTGATTCTGAAGCCGGCTGCTGAAGACCGACGGCGCGTCCTGGCCCAGGGCGGTCCCTTCATGAAGGAGAAGGACCTCCTGGCATCGCTCGGCCTCGTCCAGATAGGCGGTGCTCAAAAGGACGCTCATTCCCTCTTCCTCCACCAGGTGATAGACGATCTCCCACAGCTCGCGTCTGGAGACCGGGTCCACGCCCACGGTGGGTTCGTCCAGGAGGAGAAGGGCCGGGGGCTTGACCAGGGTGCAGGCCAGGCCCAGCTTCTGTTTCATGCCGCCGGAGAGCCTTCCGGCCAGTCTTTTGGTAAACCGGCCGAGTCCGGTCATCTTCATGAGGGTCTCATACCGGGCCGGTCGCTCGGTCCTAGGGGCCCCCTGAAGGTCGGCATACAGGTCCAGGTTTTCTTGAACACTCAGGTCTTCGTACAGGCCGAAATGCTGGGGCATGTATCCGATGGCCGCCTGCACCCGAAGGGCCTCCTGCTTCACGTCCATGCCCAGCACGTGAATGGTGCCGCTGTCCGGGAGGAGGAGACCAGCAATGAGGCGCATGAGGGTGGTCTTGCCGGCCCCGTCCGGGCCGATGAGGCCGGTAACCACCCCGGCTTTCACCCTGGCCGAGACCTCCTTGACCGCGGTCACCTTATGCCTGCCGGATCGGAAGCGTTTGGTCACGGCATCCAGAGCCAGGGCATCCGGATCCGAAGCAGCGTCCGTCTCCTTGGCCATATCATCCGTCCTGACACGATCCCCCATCGGAACCGCCCGCCCGGGAGGGAGGCTGATCCAGGGGGATGGAGACCGTGGCCGGCATGCCGAGCCGGAGTTCGTCCTGAGGATCGCAGATATAAGCCCTCACCTCATAGACCAGGCGGGTGCGGAGGTCCGGGGTCTCCACATTCTTGGGCGTGAATTCCGCAGTGGGGGATATGAATCCGATCCACCCCTTGTATGTCTTCCCGGGATAGCTGTCTGTGCTGATGTGGGCCTGCATTCCGGGGACGATCTTGCCCAGGCTGGGCTCAGGCACATATGCCCTGACCCACATGGGCCTGGTAAGGGCCAGGGTAAAAACAGGACTCTGGGGAAAGGCCATGTCCCCGGGTTCCAGGATGCGGTCCCGAATAATCCCGGGGGCCGGGGCGTAGAGCCGGGTATCCAGAAGCTGCTGCCGGGCCATATCCAGGCCGGCCTGGGTGGCCCGAAGCTGGGCCTCGGCCGCCTTGATGTCCTCCTCCCGGGGCCCGATCACCGCCAGTTCAAGGGCCTCCTTCGCCTCTTTCAGGCGGGCCCGGGCCGTATCCATCTTGGCCGTGGCATCGTCCAGCTCCTGCTGGGGCGCATAATCCGTGGCCACCAGCCCCTTGATCCGATGGTAGGTGAGCTCCGCGTCCTTGAAGGTGGCCTCGTTGGCCTGAACCGCAGCCTTGGCCTGTTCGATCTCCTGAGGCCGGGTGCCGTTGTGGAGGCGGGTCACCTCCTGAAACTGGGCCTCCAGCTTCCCCTCCAATTGCCTCACATCGATTGAATAGCGGACCGGGTCCATCTCGGCCACCAGTTGCCCCGCCTCGACCCGATCCCCCTCCTCCACCAGGAGACGAAGGATGCGGCCGGTATCGTAAAAGGCCAGGTTAACCTGACGGATGTCCACATTTCCGTAAAGGGTCAGCACCCGCTGCGGGGCCTTTTCCCGTTCCCCAAACGAAACCCACGCTACGGCCGCGGCCCCTGCCAGCAAGAGGAGGAGCACCACCCGGACCGTCTTTCTTTTTGCCATACCATCCTCAAAAAACGCACCCGACCCCCATGGATCGGCATGCCGATTTCTGCTGGAATTCAGAACCCTATCCCTTGACGTTAACCCACCCTGGGACCGGCCTCCAACACCGCTTTGGGCGTCTGATCCTGGAATTGAACAAAGTTTTCCTGAAACAGCCCTGCCAGTCTTTTCGCCTGGGCATCGTAGGCCGCAGGGTCGAACCAGGTGTCTCTCGGATTCAGGATTTCCGACGGAACGTCAGGGGCCTTTACCGGGACCTTGAAAGAGAACAGCGGGTCGATTCGCATCTCCACCCCTTCCAGGGCGCCGTTAAGGGCCGCATCGAGAAGGGCCCGGGTGTGTTGGATCTTCATGCGCGACCCGGTTCCGTAAGGCCCGCCGGTCCAGCCCGTGTTCACCAGCCAGCAGGCGGTCCCGTGCCCGGCGATTTTGTCAGCCAGGAGCTGGGCATAGACAGAGGGGTGCCGCACCATGAAAGGGGCCCCGAAGCAGGCGCTGAAGGTGGCTATGGGCTCGGTAACCCCCTTCTCCGTCCCGGCCACCTTGGCCGTGTAACCGCTGATGAAATGATACATGGCCTGCTCGGGCGTCAACCTGGCGATGGGAGGAAGGATCCCGAAGGCGTCGGCCGTCAGCATGATGATGTTTTTGGGATGCCCTGCCATCCGGGAAGGGACGATGTTGGGGAGGTGGGAGAGAGGATAGGAGGCCCGGGTGTTTTCCGTGAGGCGGCTGTCGTCCAGGTCGATACGCCGGATAGCGGGATTCATGGCCACATTCTCCAGGATGGTGCCGAACTGCCGGGTGCACGCATAGATTTCCGGTTCCGCCTCCTTGGAGAGATGGATCACCTTGGCGTAACACCCCCCCTCGAAATTAAAGACCCCCGCGTCGGACCACCCGTGTTCGTCATCCCCGATCAACAGCCGGTTGGGGTCCGCGGAAAGGGTGGTCTTTCCGGTGCCTGACAAGCCGAAGAAGATGGCCACATCATCGGGGTCCGCCTTGCTCACATTGGCCGAGCAGTGCATGGAAAGGACCTTCCGGCCCGGAAGGAGAAAGTTGAGGGCCGTAAAGATGGACTTCTTGATCTCCCCCCCATAGGCCGTTCCGCCGATGAGGATCAGCTTCTTACTTAAGTGAAGCGCCACGAAAGTCCCGCTCCGGGTCCCGTCATCGTCCGGATCCGCATTGAAATTGGGGCAGTGAAGCACCGTGAAATCGGGAACAAACTGCCGGATGATCTCCCGATCGCGGGGCATCTGGATGAACATGTTTCGGACAAAGAGGTTGTGCCAGGCATACTCATTGACTACGCGAACCGAGTGCCGGAACTGCTCCTCGGCCCCTGCGTAACAGTCCTGGACAAAAACGGTCTTCCCCCGAAGGTAAGCCGCCATGCGTCTGTGAAGTGCATGGAATTTCTTCTCGGGATATTTTACATTGACCTTTCCCCACCAGACGTCCCTGGTGGTTTCCGGGTCATCCACCACGTACTTGTCCTTGGCAGCCCGGCCGGTGTGCTGTCCCATGCTCACCACCAGCGGCCCCAGGTGGGCAATGGTCCCCTCGTATCTGCGGACGGCCCATTCGTACAGCATGGGCGTCGACAGGTTCCAGTGCACCTGCCCAAGATCATTAAGCCCCGCGTTTTCCAGCCCGTAATCGGGAATCAGATCATGCATTTCCATGGTCCTTCTCCTTTCCATCTTGCTGCACCAGGGAGGTGACAGGCGCGTCAAACATGCGTCCAACCCACCCCTATATTGCACAGAACCCCCCTTTAAGGCAACGAAGAACCGACACGAAACACAAATCAAAAATACTGACTCACTCGAAGACACAGTCGTGTAAACAATAAACTGAAGTTCCTTTGCGCCTCCCTGGAAGCAGCTGCTGCACGGCCATTACTCAACCGTTGCCGCCAGGCGACCGTCCGAGACCCTCAACACCCTTTCCGCATAACCGGCACAATCGGAACTGTGGGTGACCATGAGAATGCTCGCCCCCTCTTGGTTGATTCTTTGAAGAAGGCGCATCACCTCGCGGGATGTTATGGAGTCAAGATTGCCAGTGGGCTCATCTGCCAACAGGACCGGCGGACCGTTCACGATGGCCCGGGCCACGGCGACGCGTTCCTTTTCACCTCCGGATATCTGGCTGGGAAGACGCCCTCCTTTTCCTGAAAGACCCACCTGATCCAGGGCATCCTCTGCGAGCGCACGTTTCTTTTTCCTGCCAATCTTGACCGTGGTCAGCGGAAGCATGACGTTTTCCGCAACCGTCAAGTAAGGGATCAAATGAAAGCTTTGAAACACAAAGCCTATGAATTCCCTTCGAAAGTCTGTTCTTCTTTCGGAACCGAGGCCGTAGACATCGATACCATCGACAAAAAACCCTCCCGAAGTCGGCGGGTTCATGGCCCCCATAATTGAAAGAAGGGTCGATTTCCCGGCCCCCGACTCCCCCATGATGGCGACAAATTCACCGGCCTGGACCTCAAAGCTGATATCGCGAACGGCCATCACGGATGTGTCGCCGACACCATATTGTTTTACAAGATGCTCTGCTTTTATGTAGCTCATGATTTACCTCCTAACGCGGTGCAACCACAACCAAAAAATGTCTCACACAGAGGCACAGAGACACAAAGCTTTTTTTGTCCAAAGGCTCCTACCGAATAACGGACTACCGCCCGGCAGGGCTGGGTTTGTTCTGATCCTGAATCTTTCTTCCAGGATCGGAACAGACCCATCAAGACTTCTTCGCACGTTGCAGAGAAGTTACAGATAACGCGTCTAAAGGGCGTTCAGCGCCTGATTCGGATCCATGCGTGCGGCCATGAACGCCGGATAGGTACTGGAAACAAGTCCTGCGAGGACCGCTAACGCAAATGCCCCGATCGCAAGCCCCAAGCTTGGGTGAACCGATGCCCCCCCGCTTTCGGAAAAGAAGCGGATGGCGCCCGCCGCAACCAGGACCCCGGCGATATACCCGATAATCCCGGCGATTGCAGAAATAAACCCGGCCTCAAGGAGCACGATTTTGAAGACATGGCGCTTTCGAAACCCTATGGCCCTGAAAACCCCGATCTCCTCGGTACGCTCTCTTACGCTTCCCATCATGGTGACGAGAACCACCAGGCTCCCCACCAGCACAACCACCATAGAAACGCCATATGAGAATTTCCTGAAATGGGCCAGGGCCTCCATCCGGCCTTTTACCACCTGCTGAATAGCCATTACCTTGGCCCCGGGTACCACCTCTGATATCTGGCTCACCATATCTTCAATCGGGCAATCCTTGCAAAGGGCCGCGATTTCGGCCATGGACACGCGGCCCTCCATGTTCAAGATCCCCTGGGCGGTCTTCAGGGGAACAAAGATCAGCTGATCGTCCTGAGATCCTGTCGCTCTCAGGACACCCGAAACAGAGAAGGCTTTCCCCTTCATCTCTATTGTGCTCCCCGCTTTCAGGTTTAAAACCGCGGCCGTGTCCGCCCCCAAGAGAACGCACGATCCACCCGGCAGGGTCCCGTCGATCTTCCACCACGGTTTCAGAATGGGAGTTACCTCAAAGTCGACTCCGGCCAGCAGAACCCTGTGACCGGACACATTAACCACCCCAAATACCATCGGGCCCAGCCCCGCCACATTGGCCGCATTCTTTATCGAGCCGACCCTGGCCAGATCCTCCTCTTTGATCTCCTTCATTTCAAAGGAAACGCCGCCTAATGACAGTCCGCCATAACTGAGTGAGAGGTTCTCCGTCTTCGGGACAACCAGGATATTAGCGCCGTATTTCTCCAGCTTATGATTGATGTTGTGGGTCATCGCGCCTACGAAACTAACCAGTGCAACTACGGTCGAGACCCCGATGACAAGCCCGGCAAGGACAAACAGGGCCTTTGCCTTCCGCCGCAAGAGGTTCTTGAATGCAATATCTCTCAGATTCATCTCTATCCCCTCTTTGAGAAATCAAAATACTTTTTCCCGCCAAGGATGTCCTCGACCCGCAGCACCACATTCACGCCCTGGATCTGTCTCTCAAGCGGCGCCGGGTTACATCCCCCTTTGACCTCGTTCACGCGGTTGGACGGAAATTTTTGTCCGCAATTCAGACAAACCATGGCATCCCCTGACTGTTTATACCCTTTTCCGGCATGCCAGCAGACGTCGCAGGCGTCAAAGGCCGCCCGGATGACACCGTCGGCGCTTTTAAGAATGAAGTATTGAACCGTGATGGCATCCCCGGCTTCATAGCGAAAATGCCGGGCCTTCCCGTCAGAAAAAAGCGCAACCGGGTAGGAGACCAAGGTCGACGACCCCTGTGAACCGGAAAAAGTGTCAGACCTCCCCTCCTTTTCGGTATTCTGGGTGGCAAGCAGCACACCGGCTCCCAGCAATAGGACGAAAACAACACCTGCGAGCGCCCACCAAAGCCGACGGTTCTTTCCTGTCTTCAGGATCAAGGCCTTTTTTTCAGCGCTCTTTTCTTGGATTCGGTTCTTTTTTTTATCCGACATGGTTAACTCCTTATAATTTTAGTAATTAGTTCCATTCTGGATCATCTGGCCGAACAGCACCTGCCTGAAGCCTTCCGATTCCGTACAGCCTGTTCCAGATCTTCTTTTTATGGCATCATAGGCGGCAGCCCGCGGGACTGAGATTACCGGGCAGCGACACCGCCAGCTGATTTGCACACAACCCTGATCCAGGCCACACCTCTTTGACCGGTCGCAAAGCCACTACACAACGCTCTCTGAGCATCGGGCACCAGTTTCAGGCCCTGCGACAGGACCTGGCCGGTTACGAACTTATGGATTTAGACCGATGATAAAGGGAAAGCGGCCGTTATACGGGCAGCGGATTTCAATGCCGATACCCGGGGCACAGGTGTTAACAGAGAAATACGGAATTTTTGAGGTGTGGCGGAATGGGGGCAGCCCTTGCGGGCAGGAGATATTGAGCAGGGACCGGCCGGTTGGGCATATGCGAAAGATCAACCGCTGAAGGGATAACAGCGAGACCCGAATTTAATAACCGATCCGTTCTAAGTATCGATGTGGGTGTCAGACCGTCGGTCTTCCTGTTCCCTTGGGCCAGCTTGCAGCATGAAGGGAGATTCTCATCTTGACAGACGTGTTTCTGGATCGTCTCGGCCGCCGGGTCACCATATCGGGGAACACAGAGAGGAGAGCGCGGCACCACTTCTTCGGCTTGATGCAATGAAACATCATGACATGCGCTCTCAGGCTGCATGGCTCTCTTTTTCCGGCAGCACTCGCCCTGGCAGGTATTATTGGACACCGCGTGCGCATAACCGGCGACTGCAAAAAAAAGGGCCAGACCCAAAGCGGTTGTCTTAAATATGGTTTTCCGAATCTTCATGCCCATCCCATCTCAGATGGCCGCCGGCTGGAAAACCCGCCGGGCTGGATAGAAAGCGAAACTTTTGGATTCGAAATCGGACGTACAGTCAGAATTCTCAGTAATTTCATTTGGTGTAGATCCTTCTTGGATCAGAAGTGCGACACAATGGCCCTGTACGGACAAACATCCACGCACGACAGGCAGACCACACACCTGTCTGCATCATAAGAAACCATCCATGTCTCGCGGTTGACATCGAGCGCGCCGGTGGGACATACCGGAACACAGGCGGTGCAACTGGTGCATTGATCTTCCAGATGCCGGATCTCCCCGGCAAGCGGCTCAATCCCGATCCCTTGGCGTTCCAGGTAAGCGGTCCCGCCCGAGAGCCGACTTTCCTCCCCGGTCAGTTCCACCACCATCCGGCCCAGCTTGCCTGGATCGATGGCCGCCCGCAGAATATTGACTTTCAGGCCGTGATCGCTGATCAGATGGTAGATTATGGGATCTTCCACACTGCTGGGGGGGAAGGTGAGGACCACCTTTTTTTTCTTCATCCCGGTGTCTCCTTATTTATGGTTCGGCCCCGGCAGCGGCTGCACCGCCTGGGTCATAAAGAATTTTCCATCCGTTATTAAGGACTTGAGATATCCTGCGACCTCCTTGGCCTTGGCATAACTGGAAAAGGATCCGGTCGGCACCTTCTTTCCGTTGACCTCTATGGTCCCACTCTTGAGTTCCTCATAGGTTACCTCGGCCAGCTTGGGTTTACCTTCTCCGGTCGGATAAAATACACCGTAGTCAATCACGGGTGCTTTCAGCTCCGCATCAGAGATAGAGACAAACCGCATCATCTCCTCATCGAGGATCGGGATGGGAAGGCCGACGGCGACACTCAGGCTGACCCCGTATCCGGTAAAAGATACGGCCCGCAGCCATTTGGGGTCCATATCCTTCAAATTTCCGATAAGCGCCAGGGTCCCGGCACCTGCAGTGGGTGTTCCGTTTGCCAGCCTGGGGACGTCAGGGTTGTGCTGGGTTCCGTTCCAAACCACATATCCCTCGGTACCGCAAAAGAATATACGGGTGCCGATGCCGATGGTGCGGTACATCGGATCGTTCAAGAGCGGGGAAAGTTGACCAGCGCTGCAATAATTGGCATTTCCCAGTCTCGGCTTGAGCTTACCCATATAGGTATAGATCGGCTTGTCAGAGAGGTTCACCGCCACGTTATAATTCTGATAACAATTTCTGGGGTTGAAAAGAAACGCCTCATTCATATCTTCAAATCCGATCATCTGCTCGCGCCTTTTCTTGGGGTAACAATCGGTTCCGTAACCCCCTGCATTGAGAAGGACCTTCTTGCCTTGCGCCAGCTCTTCAATCACATGGGCGCCCCCGTATCTGAAACGTCCCGGCCGGCCGTTATTGTTACGCGGATCACCCTCGGGAAGTGCGGTTGCCCCGAGGTAAATATCTGCGGCGGCCAATCCGGCGTATGCGGGAACGTCGTTGAGGGTTGCATACCCGCCGCCAAACTTCATCTTCTGCTGTTCCTGCCTGAGGTTGATAAACGCCCCGGAAGAACACATGGGGCTGAAGGTCCCGGTGGTCACAACATCCACTTCTCGCGACGCCCGCTTAATCCCTTTTTCACGAACCACCTCGATTATCTCCTCAGCGGTAAACACCACGACAGACCCTGCCCGGATCTTTTCATTTATTTCTTCTATTGTTCTTGCCATCTGGTTTTCTCCTGTCCTTAAACGGATGCGTGGGCCCCTTGACGCATCCGGGCATCGTCTTAACGTCGTAGGGTCGCATCAAGGCCTCCCCACGATGCGCACCGCGTCGCCACACCGGATCTTCCCGCCACTGATCACCCTGCCGAACACCCCTTCCCGGGGCATGATGCAATCCCCGGACAGATAGTAGACCGCACACCGCTTGTGACAATCCTTCCCTTTCTGTGTGATCTCCACCAGGGCTGAATCTCCAAGGCCCATCCGGGTCCCCACTGGAATCGCTTGCCAGTCAACCCCTGTTGTGGCGATATTCTCTGCAAAGCTTCCAAAAGCCACATCCAGCCCCCGACCCCGTGCACCTTGAATGCTTTCAGCCGAAAGGAAACTCACCTGCCGGTGCCACGGGCCTGCGTGGGCATCACCTTCAATCCCGTAATCCTTGAGGAGTGACGCTTCTCTCACCTCCCCCTTGGGGGTCCCTTTCTTCCTGCTGATGGCGATGGAGGCAATTTTCATGTTGCCCCCTTCACCCTGTCCTGCGTCGACGATGCTGACTTTTTCAGTGTTCTCATCCATTTAAGCATTCCCTGGCAGGCGACATCGCCTACCGCTTATCTGTTGCTTCCCTTCTCGATGATGTTGGCCAGGGTTGAGGCATCGAGTCTCTCATAAATCGCCCGGGTGGCATCCTCCCAGACGGTACGGGTCAGGCAACTGTTGGTCTTCTCGCACACGTCCGGGTTTTCTATGCAGTGGGTCAGGTCTATCCCCCCCTCCATCACCCGGACAATCTCTCCAATGGTAATCTCCTCAGGGGATTTGGTCAGCATATGCCCCCCCTTTGGACCGCGGGCGCTCTCGATCAGGCGGGCCTTCTTAAGCGGGATAATGAGTTGTTCAAGATATTTGACAGAGATATTCTCACGTCTTGAAATATCTCCGATCTGCACCGGTCCTTCATCGTAGTGGGCGGCCAAATCGAGCATCATTCGCGTGCCGTACCGACTTCTCGTGGATAATTTCATGCCAGCGCCTCATTCTGCATACGATGCACTCCCTCCCCATACGGCCAGGCCTTATTCGTCCAAGATTCTATAGCATTTCATTCTATAGCATTCTTGTATAGTATGAATCCGTCCCTCGCCTGTCAATAAAAAAGTTTTTGTTCACAAGAAGATAATTCCAAACCCTTTTGGCAACCGTGCAGGGCCATCGGATCTTGTCGGCTGTATTCACGGCTTGACACAGGTGTTTTCCGGCGTTAATACCGGTGGGAACGGCATCCGGCGGCCGCACCAGGTGAAGCCGGACTGAACCCGAAATGCTGAAGGAGATGCCCGATGAACCACCCCCTTATAAAGGATGCCTATTGTTTCTGCTGCGGAAAAGACAATCCCAATGGACTCCAGCTCAGCATCGTCAATCACGGACCGGCGGGGGTCAAGACCGACTTCATCGCTGAAAAGAGATACTGCGGATGGTCAGGGTATCTTCATGGCGGGGTGATCAGTCTTATCTTTGACGAACTGCTGGGGTGGGTCTCATTCCATCTGGGATATGACGCGGTCACGGCCAGACTGGAGGTCCGGTACCGTCAGCCGGTGCCCCTGGAATCCCGGCTCATCCTGAAAGCCGCGTTAAAAAGGGAGGAGAAAGGACTGCTCGATATCGACACCACTGCCTGCCTGGAGGATGGATCGGTGGCCGCGGTCGGAAAAGGCCGCATGATGATCATTGAAAAACGCCGGCCCTAACCCGGTGCGGGGAGTCTGGGGGAGATGTTGTAAATCAGATCGGCTAATCCTCCAGGGAAAGGGCGATCATCCTGTCCAGGAGATCGGAAAGGGACATGCCTGCGGCCCGGGCCGCCAGGGGAAAAAGGCTGGTCTCGGTCATTCCGGGGATGGTATTGGTCTCCAACAGATAGAGGGTCTCATCCCGAATGATCATGTCGCTCCTGCTCCAAACGCGGCAGCCCAGGGCGGTGTGCGCTGCTTTTGCCCATTTGGCGGCCTCTTGGGCCAGGACCTGCGGGATGGGGGCCGGACAGATTTCACGGGTGGCGCCCGGCGTATATTTGGCCTCGTAGTCAAAAAAGGCGTACGCATCCGTCGGAACAATCTCCACAACAGGAAGTGCCTCGAGCGCCTGGTTCCCCAGAACGCAACAGGTAATCTCGGTTCCCGCCACATATGCCTCGGCCATCACCTCCCTGTCATACTGAAAGGCCTTCTTTATACCTTCCGCGATCGATTCCCTGTCATGTGCGATAGCGATCCCGAGACTGGACCCCTCGGAGACCGGCTTGACCACCAGAGGAACCCCGAGCCTCTCCGCAACCTCGTCTGCAGAAAACCCCTCTCCGCGATTCAGGATCATATCCTCTGCCACCGGCAGCCCGGCCCTTCTAAAAACATCCTTTGCAACCCGTTTATTCAGAGCCATGGCGCTGGCCAGTACCCCGGATCCCACAAAGGGGATCTGCAACAGATCCAGCATCCCCTGGATCCTTCCATCTTCTCCAAACCTTCCATGAAGCAGGATAAAAGCCAGGTCTATCTCCCCCCTCTTTCTGATCAAAGTCTCAAGGTCGTCCCGGGGATCGTAGAGGGTTACATCGTATCTCTCCCTGTTGAGGGCCTCGTAAACAGCCTTTCCGCTCTTTAAAGAGACTTGTCTCTCACCGGACCAACCCCCTGCCAGCACCGCAATCCTGATTTTGCGCGTCACCCGCTCCCCCCTGTACCGAAAAAAAAAGCCAGAAAAATTGAAAATCGCCAAAAAAGTGTGAAAGATGAAGTAATCGGGAGTTCGATGATGTGGATAACATTTTCCACAATACTTCAATTTTGATTAACCCATTGTCTTTACATATGATTTTCTACAGGTGATTTCGTCCCTTTTCTCGCCCCCTTACATCTGCGCATCCGTTTTTGCCTGCAAACGGGACCGGTTAGCAGGTGTCGAAAAGGAGACCTAACGTAAGTGTTCATTCCCCGCCGTGACCTTTGACAGGCCTTTGCGATTTCGTGTAAAAGCCTCGATCAACATTGCAGGCGCAAGGCACAACGAACAAGGCTAATTTCAAACCGCAGCTTCACCATTCAACTTCAAACTCCAAATTTCCAACTTCACACGTCACAAGAGGAGCATGCCATGAGCGCGGTCTGGGACCAGGTCAAGGACCAAATCCGGTCCTATCTTCCAAAAAACAGCTTCTCCCTCTGGATCCATCCCATCTCCTGCCTGGAGGCGAACGGGACATCCATGGTCCTGGGCTGCCCCAACCGGTTCTCCAGAAACTGGGTCATGGAAAACTACCTGAGCCTGATCCGGGAGAAACTGGAGGCCTCGGGCATGGGCCATATGGCCGTCGACTTCAAGGTCCAGGCCCGCAAGCGGGAGCCCTCTCCCGCCGCTCTCCCGACCCACCCCGACCAGTTGCCCCTGCCTTCCATGCCCCGGCCCAGAAACCTCTGGCTCAAGAGCCAGTTTACCTTTGACCGCTTTATCGTCGGTCAATCCAACGAGTTTGCCTATTCCGCGTCCAGGAGCATGGCATCGGGCGGCTCCTGCGACTATCAGTCGCTCCTGATGCTCGCCAACACCGGTCTGGGCAAGACCCATCTCTCCCAGGCCATCGGGCATACCATCCTGGACAAGGATCCCGAATCCCGGATCTTCTACATGACGGCCGAGGATTTCACCAACGAGATGATCGCGTCCC